>CADBRV010000058.1 GCA_902797185.1 uncultured Lachnospiraceae bacterium | reverse complement strand
GATACACCTTGAAGCAGTTAGAGGATTCTGTTACCCTTAACACGCAAGGGGTCTGCGCCCCTCAGGAGGTATTAAAAATGTGGGATGTCCATATGCACTGCCGCTATTCCGCTGACAGCACCGCAGAGCCGAAAGACATGGTGGAAGCTGCCATGAAACAGGGTTTAGACGGCATTTGTTTTACAGACCATGAAGATCTTGATTACCCGAAAATGCCGGATGAGCCGGATTACCTGGTGGATTTTGCTTCCTATTTTCCGGAGATGGACGCGCTCCGGGAGAAATACGAAGGAAAGATTGAGATCCGCCGCGGAGTGGAAGTCGGGCTGCAGTCCCAGGTTGCCGCGCAAAACAAACAGATCGTGGAGAACCACCCCTTTGACTTCGTCATCGGCTCTGTCCATGTAATTAATGGAAAAGATCCTTACTACCCTTCCTTCTTTGAAAGCAGGAGCGAAATCGAATCCTTTGAGGAATATTTCCGTTGCACGCTGGAAAATATACACGCGTTTTCCGATTTTGACGTCCTGGGGCATATCGGCTACCTGGTGCGCTACGCGCCACACCAGAAAGAATATTATGACCCGGCCAATTACCAGGACATGTTGGACGAGATCCTGAAATACCTGGTTGAGCGCGGGAAGGGCATCGAATGCAACACTTCCGGATATGCGTTCCATCTGGGCAGCCCGATCCCGGGGGAAAAGATCCTCCGCAGGTACAAAGAGCTGGGCGGGGAAATCCTGACTATCGGTGCGGATGCCCATGTCCCGGAAAATGTAGGCGGTGGTTTCAAAGAAGCACGGGAACTGCTGCTGGAATGCGGCTTTCACTATTACACCGTATTTTCAGGGCGGAAGGCGCAGTTCCTGCCGCTGTAAAGAGAAATACAACAAGAGGGCTGTTTTCGAAACGGAAAACAGCCCTCTTCTTTCATCAGCCCTCCATTAAGTTGTGATGAATGGCATCCTTCTTCCTTACTTCACGAATCCTTCGAGAAAGTTCTGCAGCTTCCTCCTTCGTAAAGCCATTCTCATCGCGAAGAGAAAAGCTCATGCTTTGGTCTCTTACAGCCTGCTTGATTAATGCCAGCGTTGCAGAAGACATAGTCAGGCCAAATTCATCACATAACTCGCTGAATCGTTCCCTGGTATCCTTATCGATTTTAAAAGTAAAATTTGTCATTTCAGATGTACTCGGCATATTCTCCCACCTCCAGTATAAATAATATGGGTGAAATATGCGTGCGTTACAAGTGCTTTTTATGTATTTTACCGGATGTGTTCCCTTTCATCCTTATCCAGCATCACGTCGTTTTTGACCGCTGCGACGCTCTTCTCCTCAAAGACATAGTCTTTGCCCGGAAGGATGGCGTTTAACAGGATGCCAAGGATAGATGCGATGGCCAGGGAAGTCAGGGTGACAGTGGCACCGCCTACCTGGAAGGTAAGGCCGTCGGAAAAGCCCAGGCCGCTGACCAAAATCACTGCGGCAATAATCAGGTTCCTGGACTTGGTGAAGTCTACCTTGTTCTCTACCACGTTCCTCACGCCGATGGCGGAAATCATGCCGTAAAGGATAAAGCTGACGCCGCCGATAATGGACGCCGGCATGGTACCGATGACTTCCGCGAACTTCGGTGAAAAGCTCAGGATAATGGCGTAAATGGCTGCCAGGCGGATAACCCTTGGGTCATGTACACGGGAAAGCTCCAACACGCCGGTGTTTTCTCCATAAGTCGTATTTGCCGGACCGCCGAACAAAGCGGAAAGGGATGTGGCAAGGCCGTCGCCCATCAAGGTACGGTGAAGCCCCGGATCGGACAGGAAGTTCTCCCCTACCGTTGCTGAGATGGCGCTGATATCGCCAATATGCTCCATCATGGACGCGATGGAAATCGGCGCCATAACCAAAACAGCCGTGATATCAAATTTACACAGGAAAAAGGGCTGGATAGAAACCACTTTTGCGCTGGCTACAGATGCAAAGTCCAGAATGGCGGAGCCGTCCGCGTTGGTCATCCCCATGCCGTTCATAATAACCGCCACGACATAGGAAATCAAAACGCCCATCAGAATCGGGATGATCTTGAACATGCCTTTGCCCCAGATGTTGAAGATTACGACAACAGCAAAAGCAATGATCGCGATAAACCAGTTGGTGGAAGCGTTGGAAATGGCGCTGGGTGCCAGGGAAAGCCCGATACAGATGATGATCGGCCCGGTTACAACCGGCGGCAGGTAACGCATGACCTTGTTTACGCCAACCAGCTTGATAATTAAGGCCAGGATCAGGTACATAAGGCCTGCTACCACTACGCCGCCGTTTGCGTAAGCCATTTTTTCATGCATGGGCATGCCGGCATAAATGCCGGTATTGAGCGCGGCCACTGTAGCATATCCACCCAGGAACGCAAAAGACGAACCTAGAAAGGCCGGCACTTTCCTTTTTGTAACCAAATGGAAGAACAGCGTGCCCGCGCCGGCCATAAATAAAGTGACCTGAACGGAGATCCCTTCCCCCTTATAGTAGCTATTGATCAGGATCGGCACCAGGATGGTGGCGCCGAACATTGCGAACATGTGCTGTAGCCCCAGGATGAGCATCTTCGGGATGCCCAGCTGCCTGGCGTCGCGTATCGCCTCTTTTTTCTCCATTTCCTTCTCTTCTCCTCATTATTCTGTTTTTCTGCCTGCCGTGCCTGATACTTAGGCTGCTTCGACCCGCGGTTTTCTTAGGAGCTTCATGCCTTTGGAAACTCCTACCCCTGTAGAGGCTCCATTCATTTCCATAGGTTCATTCCTTTTCCAGAGCTTACTGCCTCTGGTAAATCTAGCCAGCTTCCTCTGCTGCCCTGCACCACGACTACAGGCCTTTTTACACTCAAAAAATAATATATACCAATTCCTACTGAAAATCGAGGATGGACAGATAAAAATCCCATACACGATGGCTGATGTATGGACAGACGCTGCATTCCAAACTGTCCTTAAGGAGAGCTGCGCCATGATAGGCCACGCTTTGCTTGAAAACGCGGCCTGCGTCACCGCCTTGCCCATTTTTTATTCCAGTTCATGAGCATCATGCAAGCATGCAGCAAGTGGCTTTGGAAAGGCTAGCCATCGCTTTTCCAAAGCCACTTGTTGCATGAATGCATATAGACTGGAGGAAGTCCTGGGTTACAAGGCACCAGATGCATCTTCGATGAGGAACCCGACCGAATCTACCGGGATACCGCTTAGTGGAGAGTGTCCAACTTGTTATTGCAATATATATTCCTGTTTTATTGACTTTTCCTACAATGATTGACTTCTCTTGGATAGGATTTTACAATTCATATCAGGTGATAACGCGGTGAAGGCCGCAAAAAGAACGGAAATGGAGAAAAAAATGGAACATTTAGACAACGTAACCATCCTGGACCACCCGCTGATCCAGCACAAAATCTCGATGCTGCGTGACAAGAATACCGGCACGAATGAATTTCGGACCCTGGTCTCCGAAATCGCCATGCTGGAGGCTTATGACGCCCTTCGGGACCTGCCGATGGAGGAGAAGGAAGTAGAGACCCCCATCGAAAAGACCATGGCTCCTTTTATTGCTGGCAAAAAGATGGCCATCGTCCCCATCCTTCGTGCCGGGCTTGGCATGGTAGACGGGGTGCTGAAACTGGTGCCTACCGCCAAGGTAGGGCATATCGGGTTGTTCCGTGACCCAGAGACCCATGAGCCCCAGGAATATTACTGCAAGCTCCCGAAACCCATTGAGCTTCGGACTATCCTGGTAGTTGACCCGATGCTGGCAACCGGCGGATCCGGCAGCGCCGCTTTGAATTTCATCAAACAGCATGGCGGCAAAAAGATCAAATTCATGTGCATCATCGCCGCTCCGGAAGGCGTACGCAGGATCCACGAAGAACATCCGGACGTGCAGCTTTATGTCGGGCATGTGGACCGCTGCCTCAACGAGGACGCTTACATCTGTCCGGGACTTGGAGATGCCGGCGACAGGATCTTCGGTACGAAATAACGAAATCCTTAAAAAATAGATTGACGTACGATTTACCCTCCCTATCCTTCTACCAGTCATTGCAGAAAGATTTGGACTTCCCAGTATAGTTGGGAGCGTCAACTTATGCCAGTAAATCAGTAGCAAAAGTAAATTAATACAAAACGAGAAATCCGGGAAACTTTAAAAGCCTCCCGGATTTTTCTTTGGAAAACGATTCTGTTCTTTAAATGGAGAACAATAGCGCATTTGTACTGCCCTGTTTTCAGCAGCCATCTGTGATGTTCTTTCCTTTTTCCCGAAAAGATTCCCTTTCCCGTAATTTCTTTTTCTATCAGGATTTATCCTTTAAACTCATCAATCGCATGCCCGATGTCGTGGCGCATGTACTTGTTATCAAACTGCACCCACTCGGTGGCGCGGTAAGCATTTGCGCGGGCTTCCTGCAGCGTCTTGCCGGTGGCGGTAATGCCAAGGACACGGCCGCCGTTGGTGACGATTTCGCCCTTGTCATTAAATGCAGTCCCTGCGTGGAAGCAGTAATACCCGTCTTTGCCTTCGAAATTCTCCAGCCCATGGATGGGGAAGCCTTTCTCGTAGGAAACCGGATAGCCGTCGCTGGCAAGCACGACGCAGACGCAGGCATTGTCTTCGAACTGCAGGTCTACCTGGTCCAGAGTGCCATCGATGCAGGCTTCGCAGACATCGATAATGTCATTCTTCATACGTGGGAGCACTACCTGTGCCTCCGGGTCGCCGAAACGGCAGTTGTATTCCAGCACCTTCGGACCGTCATCTGTCAGCATCAGCCCGAAGAAAATAACCCCCTTGAAAGGACGCCCTTCTGCTGCCATGGCATCCACGGTCTTCTGGTAGATGTGCTCCTTGCAGAACTTGTCCACTTCCGGCGTATAGAACGGCGTCGGGGAGAAATTGCCCATGCCGCCGGTGTTAAGGCCCTGGTCCCCGTCTTTCGCCCTCTTATGGTCCTGGGCGGAAGACATGATCTTGATGGTCTTGCCGTCTACAAAAGAAAGCACGGAAACTTCCCTCCCGGTCAGAAACTGCTCGATGACCATCTCGTTGCCGGCAGAGCCGAATTTCTTATCTTCCATGATCTGCTTGGCGCCGGCTTTTGCCTCCTCCAGGTTTTCACAGATCAAAACGCCTTTGCCCAGTGCCAGGCCGTCTGCCTTGAGCACGATGGGGAATTTGGCCTTTGTCTCAAGGTATTCCAAAGCCTTGTTATAATCGTCAAAGGTTTCATACTGGGCGGTAGGGATGCCGTATTTTTTCATCAGGTCCTTGGAGAAAGCCTTGCTGCCTTCCAGGATGGCCGCGTTCTTGCGGGGGCCAAATACCCTAAGGCCTTTTTCTTCAAAAGCATCTACGATACCGCCTACCAGTGGGTCATCCATGCCCACGATGGTAAGGTCCACATCGTGTTCCTTCGCGAAATCCGCCAGCTTGTCAAATTCCATCGCCTTGATCGGCACGCATTGCGCCAATGCGGCGATGCCGGCATTTCCCGGCGCGCAGTAAATTTTATCCACTTTCGGGCTTTTTGCCACGCTGGTCACGATGGCATGCTCACGCCCGCCGCTTCCGACTACCAGTACGTTCATATATATCTCCTTTAATGTCATCACCCAATGGTGATGCCGCAGCCACGCCTTCGTGCACTGCACGGATTTTCATGGCGCGGCTTTCCTTCCCGCTCGTTTGCCTTAATCTTCTTTTACCCTTGCGATGCCGTTTTCTACCACGACTTTGCCATTGGCAACCAGGTCGATGGCCTTGGGCAGGAGGATCCACTCTGCCTGTTCCATGACCCTTCTCTGCAGGATCTGGGGCGTATCATCCGGCTTTACTTCTACTGCCTTCTGCAGCAGGATCGGGCCGGTATCAGTGCCTTCATCCACAAAATGCACCGTAGCGCCTGTCACCTTCACGCCCCTTTTGAGCACGCCCTCATGGACTTTCAGCCCATAATAACCTGTGCCACAGAAAGACGGGATCAGGGACGGGTGCACGTTGAGGATGCGGTTCGGATACAAACGGATCATTTCCGGCGGGATGACTACCAAAAAGCCTGCCAGTACCAGGAGGTCTGCCTTGGCTTCCTGCACTGCCGCAATCAAAGCCTTGTTAAAAGCTGCCCGGTCCGGAAAATCCTTCGGGGAAACGACTTCGTGGGGGATTCCGGCTTTTTCTGCCCGCTCCAGCGCGTATGCTCCTTTATTGTTGCTGATGACTTTGCAAATCCTGGCATTGGTGATCTTCCCTGCTGTCACGGCGTCAATGATCGCCTGCAGGTTGGTGCCGCCGCCGGAAACCAGCACGACTACATTCAGCATAATTCCGCTCCCTTTTCCCCGTCTACGACTTCGCCAATCTTGTAAGCGGTTTCTCCTGCGCCTTCCAGTGCCTTGATGGCCGCGTCTGCCTGGGACGGGTCTACAGCGAGCACCATGCCGATGCCCATGTTGAAGGTATTGTACATGACTTTCTCTTCTACATTGCCTTCCTTTGCCATCATGCGGAAAATCGGCGGTACATCGTAGCTGTCCTTGCGGATCATGGCGCGTTTTCCATCCGGAAGCATCCTGGGCACGTTTTCATAGAATCCGCCGCCGGTTACATGGCTGCATCCCTTGATGGTGACGCCGGCTTCACGGACTGCCTTGAGGGCTTTGACATAAATCTTTGTTGGAGCCAGGAGCACATCGCCCAGCTGGCCGCCCAGCTCATTGCTGTAAGTGGTAAGGGAAGCCTTGGTCATCGGGAAGATCCGGCGGACTAAGGAGAAGCCGTTGCTGTGGACGCCGCTGGAAGCGATGCCTACCAGGGTATCCCCGCCCTTGATATCGGCACCGGTCACCAGGTCCTTCTGGTCCGCCACGCCTACCGCAAAACCTGCCAGGTCATATTCATCTTCCGGATAAAAGCCCGGCATCTCAGCGGTCTCGCCGCCGATCAGGGCAGCTCCTGCCTGTACGCAGCCTTCTGCCACGCCGCTTACGATGGTAGCGATCTTTTCCGGGGCATTTTTGCCGCAGGCAATATAATCCAGGAAGAAAAGCGGCTCGCCGCCGGCACATGCCACATCGTTAACGCACATTGCCACGCAGTCGATCCCCACTGTGTCATGACGGTCCAGAAGGAAAGCCAGTTTTAACTTGGTCCCTACGCCGTCCGTACCGGAAAGGAGCACTGGATGTTCCATCCCCTTGATTTTCTCTGCGGAGAACGCGCCAGAGAAGCCTCCCAGGCCTCCCATGACTTCCTCCCGCATGGTGCGCTGGACATATTTTTTCATCAGTTCCACTGACTTGTATCCAGCCTCGATGTCTACTCCGGCATTCTTATAATCCATCTGATACTCCTTCCCTGGCGGGCCCGCGCCGCTGCTGCAAAATTCCTGCTGTTTTATTTATTTTAATAATTGAGGGGCGCCGGGCCGCTCATGCCAACGTGCCCTGCACGATCCGCATGTCCCCTTCTGTTTCCTGCCTTTTTTATCGGCCTGCTGCCGCGGTTACCGATTACTGCTCCAGATAAGCCTTTCGTCCGATTTCCTTAAGCTTGGCGTCCTTTGCTTCCACTTCTTCCTTCATCTGGGTGCTGTAGTCTTTCAGTTTCTGGAGAAGCACCGGGTCTGAAACAGCCAGGATCTTGGCTGCCAGGATGCCTGCGTTCTTGCCGCCGTTAATAGCGACTGTTGCCACCGGGATGCCGGAGGGCATCTGTACGATGGAGTAAAGGGAATCCACGCCGCCCAGGTCGGAAGTCTTCATGGGGATCCCGATGACCGGCATTGGGAACAATGCGGCGCACATGCCCGGAAGATGGGCTGCTTTGCCTGCCCCTGCGATAATCACTTTGATCCCTTTGGACTCGGCTGACTTTGCCCACTCGAAGAACACGTCCGGCTCCCTGTGTGCGGAAATGACATTCATCTCATAGGTGATCCCGAATTTGTCCAGGATATCTGCTGCCTGGCTCATGATCTTCAGATCACTGTCACTGCCCATAACGATTCCAACCTGTGCCATGTTTTTTCTCCTTTTTACCTGATGGTTTATTTTTTATGATTTCCGGAAGGCGCCTTGCGCCAAAGACAATGCTTTTCCATAGACAAGGCTTCTTCCGGGAACAAACGCTTTATTGTTTTCTTCCTTTTACAGATTCTATTATATCCATTTCGATACTGGTTTTTATCATTTGTTCCAGATTCCTAAAAAAGAATTTTTATACAATCCCTTCCAACGGGCCGTTTAACTCCTCCGTCCCGGGGAGCACGAACCGGCCGTCCCGGATCAGGTCCGTCTTCGTGCCATCCTCATGGAGCACTTCGATGCACCCCAGCTCTTCAAAGGGGATGGTAATATCCGTATGGCAGTTAAAATATGCCTTTTCCGGATCGGTTCTGCGCAGCCGGGATACGGCATTTTCCCTTGCCACGATCTTTTTCCCATCCGGGTTGTAAGTCACCATGTCTTCCTGGTAGGAATAACAGGTATCCCCCAGGGCAAAATGTGGGCCGGTCTTTTCCGCAATCAGGATCGGCAGCCTGCCGGAAATCCCATAGTCCTTCCCCATGCGGTAAGCCGTGGTATTGGTGCCGATGGCAAATTCTCCCAAAGGCAGCGTCTCATGGTTAAAAAGGACATTGGAGCGGAAAAATTTTTTATTTTCCTCCGGGTCCTCGAAATTGGAAAGGGTGTAATCCGTAACGAACCCGTCCTTTAACGTGATCTTCAGGTCCCGGTATTCCAGCCCGTTCAAATATACTTTTGAAACATGCAGGACGCCGCCAGTGCCTTCCAATACCGGGGAAGTAAATACTTCTCCCACTGGGATGTTCACATCTGCCAGGCAGTTTTCAAAGATGGTCTCTTTGGAAGGGTCCTGCAGCTTCCAGAAACGTACCACCAGGTCTGTTTCATTGCTGCCCCTGCCTTTGATATGGGCGCCGTATCCCTCATCCAAAGCGTCCACCAGGCACTGCTGCATTTTCCGGTAGCTTTCGTAATCCAGGGTGTTGATCTTCACCGTTTCTTTGAAAATGGCTTCAAAATCCTTCCCGATGGAAGGAATCGGCCAGGCAATGATCGTAAAGGACCGCTTGTCTCCCGGGATATACGTGTTGGTAATGCGCCCGCTTTCCGAGGCGATATAAGTCAGGAGCTTCTGCTGCTTTTCCGTATAATCCAGCCGCCCTGCCTTAATCACCGGGTCAAACTGCGGCTCACCGAAGATTTCCATGCAGGCAGGTCCCGCAAAGGTCCCTGCCAGCTCCTCGTATTTTCCATAGGCTGCCTCTAACGCTTCCAGCCTGCGGTTCGCGAAGGATTTGTCCAGGTACAGCGCCTGGTCATGGGCGTGGTCAAACTCGTACTGCAGGTTTGCCCCTAAGGAGCTGTAGCCGATTTTCTCCGTCCCCCTCCTGAAATAGGAAAAGGTGGCGGCGCGGTAAATCGTAGGCTTAAGGCCCATTTTGTCAAAATTTTCCAGGGCTGTCCGTACCACCCGTTCAAACCCTACGGAGTAACGGACATTGACGGTCTTTTTCTCTGCCAGGGAAATCCCTGCCAGCTCAAACCCTTTCCGGTATCCTTCCGTATAAGCATCTGCCATACGGCGGATTTCTTCCTCCGGAAGGGTATTTAAAAATGCAGCTGTCTGCTCTTCTGTCTTGGAAATATATTCCCCGTACCGGTAAAGGTACCGCAGGTCAGAAAGGTCTTCCTCCCGGACGAGGTCCGCCGCGAAGGAAAGGGACGGGTCCACATTCCCCCGCACCGACTGCTGGGCAAACAGCTCACTGTAATCATGATAAAACCAGTAAATGGCTTTTTCCAGCGCTTCTTTTTTGGGCACGCCCTCTTCAAAAAGGCAGGCGCACTGCAGGAAAAGCTCCGGGAAAATCAAAAGGTAAGGAAAATTTCCCTCGTAAGCGGCCGCAATGGCAGCACGCATCTCGCTGGCTAAAAAGCACAGCATCCGGGCAAAAGGCTCTCCCAGCATTTCCGCTGCGTAAGAAGGGTTGGCATAGCTTTTGTCGTAGCCATCTTTTCCCGGCAGGATATCCTGGTAAAGGGCGTGGTTCCTTTCCCGAAGCTCCTCCAGGGAAAGCTCCCGGTCTTTTCCGGAAAGCCGTTCCTCAAATGCCTGGTACACTTTGCCCAGAAAAGCTGCTGTTTTCCGGAAAAAGGCGCTGTAGGGCTCCGGTCCTATGCCCTCCCGGGCAATCTGCGCTACCCTCTGCCTGGAAAGTTCCAGCCGCTCGATCTCATAATCGCTTAATTTTTCAAACTGGCTGCGATAATCCATTCCGTTTCCTTCCTCTTATATCGTAAGGAAAGGCCCGCTTCTGCGGCAGAACCCCCTACGATGCACCGGCCGCATCGTCCGCCGGCTCGCCTGGCAAGGCGGTAAAGCAGGCCGCGCCCTCACTCGCGAAGCGTGATCTTTTATGGCGCGGCTGTCCCGAAAGACGATTGGAAATGTGGCATTAGCCCTCTTTTTCCAGTATAATCAGCCCTGCTTCCACGTTCTCGTCCAGGATATGGCGGAAATAATCCCAAAGGGTCCTGCTGCCATCCCCTGTCGCCTTGTTCCGGTCCAGGATGTCCTGTTCCTTTACATGGTGCTCCAGCCAGCTCTTCCCATGGGCCGCGTTGGTCAGAAGGATAGGCTGCACTTTGTCCAGGGTATTGGTGAATTTTGCTTCCGGAGTCTTTCCCGCTTCAAATTCATCCCAAAGCCCTCGCAGATAGGCTGCCTGGTCTTCCGGCAGGAGGTTGAAAATCCGCTCCGCGGCTTTTACTTCCCTCTCCCTCTTGGTAGCGTTGCCGGCCTTGTCATAAGCATACGTATCACCGGCGTCCACCTCCACCAGGTCATGCACCAGCGCCATTTCGATCACGCGGGTTTTGTCCACCGGTTCATTGGCATATTCACACAGCAGCATGGCCATGAGCGCCATGTGCCAGGCATGCTCGGCATCGTCTTCCTTGCGGGAGCCATCTGAGAGATACGTCTGGCGGATGATTTCCTTGGACTTGTCCATTTCCAGGAGGAAGTCCATCTGCTTCTCCAGACGGCTTCTTGCTGCCTCTGCCTGATGCTTTTCCCTGTTTTCTTCTTCGTTGTTACTTTCTATTTCCATAACGTTTCTTCTGCCTTCCGTTTCATAACCGCTTCCTAACCGCCTGGTTTCCTGCGGCCTGCCTTCCATCTCGCAGGCCGCCCTTACGTACTTCGTACGAAGATACAGCCTGCGTCATTCCCTTCGGATGATGGCATTTCATAATTGGAAAGCCATGCCATTAAAGTTCATGCTACGCACGAAGGCAGAGCCTGCGCCCTCCCTTCGGATGACGGCATTTCCAGCAGCTTTTTGCCTGTTCTTTCCTGTACCCTTTTTATGCCAGGCCTACTAAGATCACCAGGATCCATGCAACCAGGGCCAGGACGCTGAAAAACATGCCCAGCTTCGGAAGGATCCTCTTTACATTCTCCCGCTGGAGCTCGTCTTTGGACAGGAAGATGCCGAAAATGGCTAAAAGCATCGCGATCACGCAGAGTCCTGCAGCACTTACCCCGGCGCCGCCTCCTTCGAAAAAAGAAACCGCTGCCATGCCCGGGAACATAAGAAGTGCAAGGAGCCCCACAATAAAGGATGCAACTCCTGCGGCGGTATGGGGCTTGTTCCATTCCCGCCTCCCATAACCGCTATTTCTTCTTCCTTGCCTTCCTGCCATAGTAATGCAGCCTTCCTCCATATGCCGCCAGGAAGAGCAGGTATCCTGCCATGCCTCCCAGCGTATTTAATAAAATGTCATCTACATCAAATATGCCCACCCGGAATACCAGCTGGACCAGCTCTATCATCAGCGTAAAGTCAAAACTCAAAAATGAGATCAATGCAAAGGACCTCATCTTCTTAAAAAAGACCGGCAGCAGGAAGCCAAAGGGGATGAATCCCAAAAAGTTCCCGAATATGTTCTCAAACATGACCCGGAAGCCAAGCGTCGCCCTGTTGACCCAAAAACGCCGGATCTCTCGAAACAGTACCAGGTTATACCGGTACGTGCGGTTTGCCATATTCCTGTCATAACAGTCTGAAAAAATCAGGTAGTAGATCAGGAACGCCATATAAACAACGAAACAGATCAAACAGAAAAGCTTCACCCGTTTGTTTTTATCATGCATTCTTTACCCCGTATTGGTCATAATAAGCATCAATTGCGGATTTCAGGGCGTCGTTAATGATGACTTTTCCCTTGTATGGCTTATTATACAGATGTTCCACTACTTCTTCCATGGTTACGATGGAAGTTGTCTTCATGCCATACTTTTCCTGGATTTCATCCAGGGCGCTCTTTTCACCTGTTCCCCTCTCCATGCGGTCTACGGAAACGCAGAGCCCCAGCACGTCTACATCGCCCTGTGCCTTGATAATCGGGTAGGTCTCCTTGATGGAAGTGCCGGCTGTGGTCACATCTTCAATGATCACGACCTTGTCGCCGTCTTTCATGGGGGTACCCAGCAGGATGCCGCCTTCCCCATGGTCCTTTACTTCCTTGCGGTTGGAGCAGTATCCGATGTCTGCGCCATAATCTTCATACAAAGCGATGGTTGCTGCCGCGGAGAGGGGGATGCCCTTGTAAGCCGGTCCGAACAGGATGTTAAAATCCGTGCCGAAGGCACCTTTAATTGCCTTTGCGTAATAACCGCCCAGGCGTTTTAACTGGGAACCGGTACGGTAATACCCTGTATTGATGAAAAAGGGCGTCTTCCTGCCGCTTTTGGTAACAAAGTCGCCAAAACGGAGGACCCCGCAGTCTACCATAAATTCAATAAACTCTTTTTTATATTCTTCCATTTTAATCCTCCACCGCGCCTACCAGGCTGCTGATCTCGTCAATATGGTTCTCTTCCATGTAAGCTTCGATGCCTTCGATTATTTTAACGGTTGCATCCGGCTCCACAAAATTCACGGTGCCTGCTGCGACCATGGTGGCTCCTGCCAGGATCATCTCCAAAGCGTCCTGGGCATTCATGATGCCGCCCATGCCGATAATCGGCAGGCCCACCGCTTTATGCACCTGGTAGCACATCCTTACGGCTACCGGATGGATGGCCGGGCCGGAAAGGCCGCCGGTCTGGTTGGCCAGCACGAACTTACGGGTCTTTGTATCGATCTTCATGCCCGTCAGGGTATTGATCAAAGAAATGCCGTCTGCCCCACCGGCTTCCACGGCACGTGCGATTTCCGTAATGTCCGTGACATTGGGCGTCAGCTTCATGATGACCGGCTGGGCTGCCGCTTCCTTCACTTTCCTGGTCACAAGCTCCGCCATTTTCGGGGCTGTACCAAAGGTAATGCCGCCCTGCTTTACATTAGGGCAGGAAATATTGATTTCCAGAAGGTCCACCGGCGCCTCTGAGAGCCTTTTTACGCATTCCACGTATTCATCTACGGAATGGCCGCAGACATTGACGATGACTTTGGTGTCATACTGCTTTAAGAAAGGCAGATCCCGTTCCAGGAACACGTCCACACCGGGGTTCTGCAGGCCGATGGCATTGAGCATGCCGCCATAAGTCTCGGCAATGCGCACCGTTTCATTTCCTTCCCAGGGGACGATGGCCACGCCCTTGGTGGTCACAGCACCTAACCGGTTTAAATCCACAAACTTCGAATATTCCTGGCCGGAACCGAAAGTCCCCGAAGCGGTGGTGACCGGGTTCTTCATGGTGACTCCCGCTATTGTGACACTGGTATTCATGATAAATCCACCTCTTCCGCTTTGAAAACAGGCCCGTCCACGCAGACCCTGGCATTTTTTACCTTGGAATGCGCGTCCGTCTTTGTGGTTTTACAGACGCAGGCAAGGCAGGCACCGACCCCGCAGGCCATCCTGCCTTCCATGGAAAGGTATGCCGTGATGCCCCATTCCTGGGAAAGGGCTTTGACCCCTCTAAGCATGGGCACCGGGCCGCAGGCATAAAGGATATCCGCGGAAAGGCCGTTTTCCTTTACCGCGTCAATCACCGTCCCATGGGTCCCCCCGGAGCCGTCATCGGTAGAAACGAAGACGTCACCGTAGGGCTCAAATTCCTCCTTCAGAAAAAGGGGAAGGCCGCGGTAGCCCAGTACAAACCGGACCCTCCTGCCGGTGCGTTCATAAAAATTTTTCCCTAAAGCCAGCATAGGCGGGATCCCGATGCCGCCGCCGATGAGGAGCGGCGTGCCGTTCAGCAAGGGGAACCCGTTTCCCAAAGGCCCCACCAGGGAAATCCGGTCGCCTGCCCCCAGGGAAGAAAATTCCTCGGTGCCGGTGCCTTTCCCGGTAACCCTGTAAACCAGACGGATGGTCCCCTTGTCCGCGTCAAACCCGCAGAAGCTGATGGGACGGGGAAGGAGCTTGGAAGCGTCCTTCGTATAGACATTTACGAACTGGCCCGCGCCGGCCTGGGACGCCACTTCCGGCGCCTCGATCTCCATGCTGAAAACGTTCCCGCCCAGCGCGTCCTGCCGTAATATTTTCCCCACGGTTTTTTCCATTTGCTGACCTCCTGGTAAATTCAAGCTTTCGGACGGTATTTGTTAATGTCTTCCACCATGTCCAGTACAGCCTGGCGGCTGGCATCGGCATAATGCTCCGGCCCGAACTGCTTATATGCTTCTTTCGTGTAAGCGCAGATGATGCCTCTGGAAGAATTGATGATGGCGCCCTGCCCGTCCGGGTTGAAATAGGCTGCCAAATCTTCCGCCTTCCCGCCCTGCGCGCCATAGCCCGGCACCAGCAGGAAGGACTGGGGCATTGCCTTCCGGAGGACTTTTCCTACCTCAGGATAGGTGGCACCAACTACAGCCCCTACATTGCTGTAAACGGTCCCCATGCAGGTCTGGCCCCAGGCGCGTACTTTGTCCGCTACATGCTCATAAACGGTACTGCCTTCCACTTCCTTGTCCTGCAGCTCGCCGCTGGAAGGATTGGAAGTCTTGACCAGCACGAAGATGCCTTTGTCATTTTCCCGGCATACTTTCAGGAAGGGCTCGATGCCATCGGTGCCAAGGTACGGGTTTACCGTGGCAAAATCTTCGCCAAAAGGTTCATACACCTTGGAGCCTACCTGCACTTTCCCTAAATGGGCGACCGCGTAAGCAGCGGAAGTAGAGCCGATATCCCCCCTCTTGATGTCGCCGATGACCAAAAGCCCCTGCTTTTTGCAGTAGGAAACGGTCTTTTCAAAAGCTGCCATGCCCGGTACGCCATACTGTTCATACATGGCAATCTGGGGCTTTACAGCCGGCACAAGGTCATAGACCGCGTCGATAATGCCTTTGTTAAACTGCCATATGGCATCTGCCGCGCCTTCCAGCGTCTCCCCGTATTCCGCGAAGGATTTCTTCTGGATTTCCTCCGGCACATAGGAAAGCATAGGGTCCAGCCCTACCACTACCGGCGCGTTTTTCTCCTGGATCTGCTCAACCAGCTTGTCAATCATGCTGCTCCCCCTTTTCAAAAATCACTTCTCCATCACGGATGGTGTAAAGCACCCTTCCCCGTACCTGCTGCCCCGCAAAAGGCGTATTCCTGCCCTTGGAAGCAAATTCAGAGGGGTCGATCGTGTAAGTGTGCTCTGTATCTATTATGGTGATGTCCGCTACATTCCCTGCGCCAAGGCTTCCGCCCGGGATCTTAGCGATCCTGGCCGGGTTCAGGCTCATTTTCTCTGCCATCTGGAGAGGCGTCAAATAACCGGTTTCCACCAGGTTGGTCCATGTCAGGCATGCCGCTGTTTCCAGCCCGACGATGCCAAAGCTTGCCTTTTCCATGGGGCAGTTTTTCTCTTCCGGTGCATGGGGCGCATGGTCCGTGGAAATCGCGTCCATAATTCCCTGGCTCAGCCCGTATCGCAGTGTGTCCCGGTCCTCCTTGGAACGAAGCGGCGGGTTCATCTTGTAATTGCCATCGTTTTCCGGGATGTCATCCGTGCACAGGGAAAAATGGTGTGGGCATACTTCCGCGGTAACCCTTACCCCGTCCTTTTTCGCCGCCTGCACCATGCGGACGCTGTCCGCTGTGGAGCAGTGGCACAGGTGGAGCCTGCAGCCCGTTTCCTTTGCCAGCAGGATGTCCCTGGCTACGATGATATCCTCTACTGCGTTGCTGATGCCCTTGAGCCCCAGCTCCTCTGCCTTTTCATCCATGTTCATGACGCCGCCCTGCACCAGGTTTTTGTCCTCGCAGTGGGCCATGATTAACAGGTCGTGGGCTGCGGCATAACGCATGGCTTCCCGGTATACCCCGGAATCCATGACAGACTTGCCGTCCTCGCTGATGGCGATGCAGCCTGCCTGCTGCATGCCCGGATAATCCGCCAGTTCTTTTCCTTCCTGCCCCATGGTTACGGAACCGATCTGGTGGACCCTGGTTTTGCCAAAAGCCTTGGCTTTGTCTTCCACGTAGCGGATTACTTCCGTCCCGTCTGCCACCGGCTTTGTATTGGGCATGGCGAAAATCGTGGTAAAGCCGCCGGCAGCCGCCGCCGCGCACCCGGTCTCCACGGTTTCCTTATAAGTCTGCCCCGGATCCCTTAAATGCACATGCAGGTCGATAAAGCCCGGCATGACATAGCAGCCGGAGGCATCGATTTCCCGGTCCGGCTGAAAAGAAGGGTCGCTGCCGGTTCCGGCAATCTTCCCATTTTCTATCCGTAAGTCCGCTTCGGTAACGGCCTTGGCAGCCGGGTCCACCAGCTTCCCGCCATGAATCAATATTTTCATGTCATGCCCTCCTGTACATGTCATCATCTACTTTTCCAGCCTGCCGTAAAGCTCTCTTGAAACAAACGCCTCGATATGGATCCCGTCTTCTTCATAAGATTCGGAAAGCAGCGTCCCTTCCTCCCGGACCCGGTTCACCAGCCCTGCCCTGCCGTAGGGAAAAATGCGGCTGATGCGGATCTGGTCCTCGGATAAAAACTTGGACAGGGCAAGGCGGATCTCCTCCACCCCTTCGCCCTTTTTCAAAGACGCGTAAACTGTCTCCTGCGCCCTCGGGTCTCGCAGGCTGGCATAATTTTCCGCCTGGTCGGTCTTGTTAAATATGGTCAGGGTCCTTTTCGTCCCGACGCCCAGGCCGTCCAGCGTTTCATAAACGACCTGCATCTGTTTTTCCGCTTCCGGGCTGGAAGCGTCCACCACATGGATGAGGTAATCGGCGCTGCAGGCTTCCTCCAAAGTACTGTGGAAAGATTCCACCAGCTGGTGGGGCAGCTTGTTGATAAACCCTACCGTATCCGTCAGAAGCATTTTCTGGCCCTGTTCCAGCTCCAGCACCCGGGTGGTAGGGTCCAAGGTAGCAAAAAGCTTGTCCTCCTGCAGCACCCCGGCATTGGTCAGGACGTTCAGCAGGGTGGATTTTCCGGCATTGGTATAGCCTACGATAGCAGCCGTCTTCCGCTCGCTTCTCTTCCGCTTTTCCCGGAGCAGGTCCCGGTGCCGTTCAATCTGGGCCAGCTCCCTTTTCAGGGAAGTGATGCGCCTGCGGATGGCACGGCGGTCCATCTCCAGTTTCTTTTCACCGGGACCCCTGGTGCCGATGCCTCCGCCAAGCCTCGAAAGGCTGGTGCCATAGCCTGCCAGGTGGCTGGCCAGGTACTGTTCCTGGGCCAGTTCCACCTGGACTTTTCCTTCTGCCGTACTGGCCTGGAATGCGAAAATATCCAAAATAAGGAGCGTCCGGTCCATCACCTTTACTTCCAGATCCTCTGTCAGGTTCCGGATCTGCACAGGTGTCAGCTCATCATCACAGATGATGCCGTCCGCCTGCGTAAGGTCGATCAAGTCCTTCAGCTCCTTTATTTTCCCGCTTCCGAGATAGGTGGCCGGCACCGGGGCATCCAATGGCTGCAGGATATAACCTGCTGTCTGCGCGCCGGCGGTTTTGGCCAAAAGCTCCAGTTCCTCCAGGGAACTCCTGGCCTCGCCCAAGTCTCCTGCTGCTACAGCCACAAGTATTACTTTTTCCTGCTGCTCTTTGGTTTCCGTCATGCCTGGCCTGTTATCTCCCTAATTATATCGTAAGGAATATCCTGCTGTGTCCTTCTTGATCAATTAAAATTCAAACACCTGCCGGATACTGTCATAATGCAGGAACTTTCCTTCTTTGGCGATCTTTTCGATCTCCTGTACATCCGCAACCTTCCATCCGGCGATTTCCGCCTGCTGGAAATGCAGGTCTTCCTTCGAAAAATCGACAATAAAACGGTAAACGTCTACAAAATAATTATCGCCCTCGCCAGGATTTTCCCGCTTGTAGGTAAACAGGTACCCACCCTGGGCGTTGGAAACGTCCAGCCCGGTTTCTTCTTTTACTTCCCGGTTTACCGCCTGGCGGGAGGTCTCCCCTGCCTTGCAGCCGCCGCCGGATACTTCCCACCAGCCCGGGGCCCATGGTTTTGTATCCACCCGTTTGGTAATCAAAAATTTATGGTCCGGGGTGCAGACCACGCCCAATACGGTCAGGTGGTACTCCCCGTCTTTCAAGATCCAGTCATTCTTTTTCATGGTACGGCCGGTCGGTTTTTTATCCCGGTCATAGATGTCCCAGTATTCCATTGTGTCACCTAGATTGAATAAAGATATTTTCCTTCTGTGCCTGCGTGTCATCCGGATATTTGTCCAGATAAGAAGCGATCAGGCTCTTTGCCGTGGTCCAGTCACCCTTGCGTTCATAAACCACCACCTTGGCAAATTCAAACTGCTGTTCCAAAGTGCTGCTGTCGCCGCTGGTGTCGCTGATGCCCTGCTGCACATAGTTCAGCGCGCTGTCATAATCGCCCTGTTCAATACATACCTGGGTCAGATACAGAAGCGCTTCCGAATTTCCCGCACTGACTGCCTGGGTCAAAAGGTCCTTTGCCTTGTCATGATCTCCCAGCAGATATTCGATCTCACCCTGCTTGCACAGGGATTCCCCGTCACTGCCGCCAATCTTAAGGGCAGAGGACAAATATGACTGCGCCTGGTCCGTATTGCCTTTTTCACTCTCATTGAGGTACATCTGGATAAACATGTCATAATCCGAGGGATTGTATACGGCAGCGGCTTTGTAATCCGCGTCCGCGGAGGCAGTATTGCCCATATCCAGGTACAGCGTGCCCTGGATATAATAAGACTTCCAGTCCTTGCTGTTATAGTCAATGATATTCTGGTATGCTTCGATGGCGTCAGCGCTTTCGCCCGCCTTGTAAAGGGCGGCAGCTTTATAATAAGCGATGTCCATGTCCAGGTCGTCCATGCCCTCATAAGACTGGTCCAGAGCTACCTGGAACATCTTTGCGGCTTCTTTATATTTGCCGGCATCCATCAGCTGGATCCCCTGCTCCCGGTATTCCTTTTCCATCTTTTTGCCATGGGACGTGCACCCTGTCAGAAGGCAGCACAGAACCAGCATCAAAGCAACCAGGATGAATCCTTTTTTCTTATTCAAGCTCTTTTCCTCCAATTCATATCGTAAGGAGGGATCCCGCTCCAGCGGGAGGATCCCCTACGATGTACGAGCCGCATCCTTTACGGGATGTTTCATGGCAGCCTCCCTATCGGGACGCCAAATGGACGCACCCACCCGGGCTGCAAAATGCCCGCTTCCCTATTGAGACGCAAAGCAGGACACATATACTAGAGTATATCGTTTTCAGGAATCATTGACAAGGGAAACCGACTTTCCTATAATTTCACCCGTATGGAATATCGTTTTTCCTATATAAAGAAGTTATGTTTCAAAAGGATTGATACAGGATCTGCTTTACGGATCCCCACCGTGGATACCCGTTCCGGTTTCCACTGCCGGCGGCCGTTTCGGAGCATCCACGCCAGTATCTATTTTCAGAACCATTTTACCAAAGGAGACAAGATGACAGATTATGAAATCCGGGATATTTCCCTTGCGCCTTCCGGCGATCATAAAATCAGCTGGGTAAAGAAAAACTGCCCGCTGCTGCGTTCTTTGGAAGAAGACTTTAAAAAAGAACAGCCTTTTAAAGGCATCCGCATCGCCCTTTCCGTACACTTGGAAGCCAAGACCGCATACCTTTGCAAAGTCCTTGCTGCAGGCGGCGCCGAGATGTATATCACCGGCAGCAACCCCCTGTCCACCCAGGACGATGTAGCTGCCGCTTTAGCAGCAGAAGGTCTTCATGTTTATGCATGGCATGGGACTACGCCCGAGGAATATGACCGCCACATCTCCCGCGTCCTCGAAAATGGGCCCCAGATCATCATCGATGATGGCGGCGACCTGGTGCACATGATGCATACCGTGTACCAGGACAAGATCCCGGGAGTAATCGGAGGATGCGAGGAAACCACGACCGGCATTATCCGCCTGAAAGCCATGGCAAAAGCAAATGAATTGAAATTCCCCATGGTACTGGTCAACAACGCGGACTGCAAGCATCTGTTTGACAACCGCTATGGTACCGGCCAGTCTGTCTGGGACGGCATCAACCGTACCACAAACCTGATCGTGGCCGGCAAGATCGTCGTCGTAGCAGGTTACGGATGGTGCGGTAAAGGCGTTTCCATGAGGGCAAAAGCTTTAGGAGCCCGGGTCATCGTCACCGAGATTGACCCCATCAAGGCCATTGAAGCAGTCATGGACGGCTACGATGTCATGCCTATGGAAGAAGCCGCAAAAGTAGGCGACTTCTTCATCACCGTCACCGGATGCAACAAGGTCATCACCGAACAGCACTTCCGGAAGATGAAAAACGGCGCCATCCTCGCCAACGCAGGGCATTTTGACTGTGAAGTGGATATGGAAAACCTGCGCCAGATCGCTACCGATATTTCTGAAGAGCGGAAAAATATCATGGGATATACGATCGAAGAAGGACGCCGGATCTATGTCCTTGCTGAAGGCAGGCTGGTAAACCTGGCAGCAGGAGACGGGCATCCCGCCGAAATCATGGACATGAGCTTTGCGATCCAGGCTTTAAGCGCCCGCTACCTGGTGCAGAACCAGGGAAAACTGGACCAGGTGCTGATCGACGTGCCCAGGGAGGTCGACCTGGAGGTGGCACAGCGAAAGCTCAAATTCCTTGGAAAGGAAATCGACCACCTTACCCTGGAGCAGGAAGCTTACTTAAACAGGGGGCTGTAATTTTAGACAAACAATACTATTTCAAAAAGGACGATACCGGATGGTACCGTCCTTTTTTGATATCACTGCCGCTCGACCGTCTGCAGCCTTATTCATATCCATGATACGGAGGGATGATGGTAGGTCCCTCCTCTTCTTTTTCTTTCTGGGAATCACTTTCCAGCTGGGCAGATGATACCGGCCGGCTTTCGGATGACGACTGGCCTGCTGGTACCTGCTGGTCTTCTGGTGCCTGCCGGCCTGCTGGTACCTGCTGGCTTTCTGGTGCCTGCCGGCCTGTTCCAGCGTCCTGCCATTCTGCCATACTATTGGCTTCTGCTGCACTCTGTGCTTCTGCTGCATTCCGGGCTTCCGACGTGCTATGGGGCCTGGCACCCTGCTGTTCCTGCGCAGCATCTTCCGGCTGCCGTGTTTCCTCTGCCTGTGCAGTTTCTACTGCCTGCGATGGCTCCTCAACCTGTGGGGCTCCATGAGATCCCGGCATCTTCTGTGCTGCCAGCTTGCCTGCTTCTGCCTGGGCTGCGCCTGCTGCCGGCTGGCCTGTACCTGGCTGGTATGCTCCCGCGGCAGGCTGCCCTGCTACATCCTTGGCACCACCGCCCACACTGCCGGGATTTCCACCCTCTTCCGGTATTTCTGTCCCTTCCGGACGCTGCCGGAAATGATCCCCTTCAGGATCCCGGAAACCAGCTTCCGAAGCACCGTCAGGATTTCCGGCTTCTTTCGCAGCTTTTTCCTGCATCTCCTGCTGTTCTTTTTCCCGTTCCTTTTCCCTTACGACGGATGGGCGCTGGTAACGCTCCCCATGGAGCCAGATTTCATCCGCAGCCAGGGCGATCCTGCCGGTCCAATCCAGCCGGTACCCGCCTAAGGACACCTGGACGTTTTTAAAAAGGTCCGGATGAGCTAAAAGGAGTTTCAGCTCGTTGTGCTTGCGCATGGTTTTATGGATGTCATAAGTCTTGATGACCCCATTCTGGAAAACCACCAGGAGAGTGAAATTTTCCAGGGGGACGACTTCCTGTACCGGGGCGAAACTGTCCGGGTCATCCGTAAACCCTTCCAGCTTTTCCTTTTCTTTTTCATGGCTGCCAATGGCATCCGCGACCATCTTCTCTAATTTGTTATAATCGTACCTGCCGCTGTCTCCCCCTTCTTCCAGCATCAGCCGCAGGGAGAGGAAAAACAGCAGGGCTGCAACTGAAAAATAGGCAGCCTTCCCGCCGCCGGAAGCAACCACTCCGGCAATAAACAAAATAGCTGCCAGGATCAGGCCGATCTGCATCAGTGTTTTCCGTTTCATATGCACATCTCCCCTACTCTACCGAAAGGATTTTGAAATTCCGGCTCTCCATAGAAAGCTGGTACATCAGTTTTTTCATATTCACCTTGGAGAGGTCTCCCAAAATCATCAGCTTGAATGTTACGCTGGAATGCTCCTGGTCCTCTTTAAGCAGTTCCATCCGCTCCATGTTGTAACCATAATCTCCCACCATGCTCAAAATCGAAGACATGGCATTGGGGACATTGGGCCTTGTTAAAACCAAAGAAACTTTTTCGGAATGGGCCGGCAGGGAAACTCCCTCCACCAGGCTGTCAAATACAGACGGGTCCCAGTCGAAAAACAGGCCGTACTGGTACATGCGGCTGGTCTCCATGACTTTCCGGACCACTGCCAGGTACTCCGCCCTGCGGTCCTGCGGCACTTCTTTGCCTACCCGCTCCAGGATCTCCTGTTCCCGGTCCGCACGGTAGATCCTGCGGTCCCCAGAAGCAAATTTTGCCTTTGCCACCTCTTTGGAACTGTCCATCCGCTGCATCAAAAGCGGGCGGATCTCTTCATCCACGCTGTCGATCTGGTTCCTTGCTTCCTCTAAGCCCACTGCATTCTCCTTTATTTATGTCATTACCCGAAAGATGATAGCGCAAGGCCTGTCCTACACAAAGTGCATTCATGAATGACATGGCGTTTCTTGATGAATGCCGCCTTTTGCAAGGTGATGACGCAGGATGTTTTTCTCACACGAAGTGTTATTGAAACAGACTGCCTTCCTTTCGCCTATGTCATCGACCCGCAAGGCGGTGAGGCAGGCCATGCCTCCGCTTGCAAAGTGTTTTTAATAGCATGGCTTCTTAACTCTTCCCAGATTTTACACCGAACCTATATGATACAGCAAGGCCGCCAGCCGCGGGATATCCGATCCCCCAGCAGGCGGTCTAAACCATTCCTTGCGATGCACTAGCCGCATCGTCCTATGTCACCGCCTGGCAAGGCGGTGACGCAGGGCGCGCCCTCACGCGAAGCGTGATCTTTCATGGCGTGGCTCTCCTTTGGACGATTTGGAATGCGGCGTCTGTCCTTACATCGAAATCAAACCGAATGCATTCAATACGGATGAAACCAGGATGACCATAAGAAACGGGATGCAAAGATACTTAATCATGAAATTAAATGTCTTCTTACGTTTGAACTTAGCACCGTTCTTGGTAATCTCCTCGGAAATCTTGTCCAGCCCGATCACATAAATACAGAACAGGCAGGTAGCACTTGCCGCAATGGGCATCATCACGGAGTTCGACAGGAAGTCAAATAAATCCAGGAACTGCATGCCCAGGATCTTGACCATGGAAAGCGGACCATATCCTAAAGCGGACAGGGAACCCAGGACAAGCATCAGCACCGTGACAAGGGAAGAGCTTTTGCGCCTGCTCAGATGGAACTGGTCCTCAAAAGTGGAAACCACGCTTTCCCCAAGGGCGATGGAACTGGTCAGTGCCGCAAAAAGCACCATCACGAAAAACGCAATGCCAGCCGGCATGGCAAACCCCATGCTGTCAAATACCTTCGGCAGGATAATAAACATCAGGGACGGCCCTGCTGCCAGGATCTTCGGGTCGCCGCCGGAATAAGCAAATACCGCCGGGATGATCATAAAGCCTGCCAGAAGGGCGATGGCCGTATCGAACACTTCCACGTTTTCCGTAGAACTTTCAATGGAGACATCATCCTTCATATAAGAACCAAAGGTAATCAGGATACCCATGGCGATAGACAAGGAGTAAAACATCTGCCCCATGGCGGTAACCACCGTCATCCAGGAGAAGTTCTTCGGGTTCGGGATCAGCAGGTATTTGACGCCTGCGATCGCACCAGGCCTTGTCACGGAATAAACAGAAATAATGATGGAAAGCACCACCAGGATCGGCATCATGACCTTGGATACCCGCTCGATCCCGTTCTGCACCCCGCAGAAAATAATCAGCATAGTGATACCTGCAAAAATCAGGAAATAAATCTCTGACTGCGGGCCGGAGGCGATAAAGGAGCTGAAGTAATCATCCCCTGCCATTTTATCCGCCTGTCCCATGCAGTATCCCACCGCGTATTTCAGCACCCATCCGCCGATCACAGAATAATAAGGCACGATGATCAGCGGGATGATGGAGTTGATCCATCCGCCGAATTTTAAGGAAAATTTCTTTCCAAAAGTTTCAAAAGCGCCGGCCGGGCTTTTCCTGGTAAGGCGCCCCAGGGCCGTCTCCGCCATGATCATAGTATAACCGAAGGTCAAAGCCAGGATGATATAAATTACAAGGAAAATCCCTCCGCCATATTTTGCGCAGAGGTACGGGAACCTCCAAATGTTCCCCAAACCGACAGCACTTCCGGCTGCGGCCATGACAAACCCCAGCTTTCCGGAAAAACTGCTTCTTTGTTTCTTCTCCACTTCTCTTTCTCCCTTTTATTTAATAAACAGGTTTAACAATCCTGTCGACTGCAGGAACAGGACAAACAAAATCACCGGGGCCACGTAACGGACCATCCCAATGTAAATCTTTTTCCTGCGGAACTTTTCCCCATTCCGTTCCATTTCGCTGATAATCCACTGCGGTTTCATAATCCAGCCAATCAGGATGCAGGACAAAAAGGCGATGAACGGCATCATGAAGCTGTTGCTGACGTAATCCATGATATCCAGGAGCTGCCCTACGGAGCCGTTTGGAAGCTTGACTTCGAAATAGAAGACGCTGTATCCAAGCGAAATCACCACAGAGGCGATGCAGTAAATGACCGCCATGACGGAAGTGACCTTCTTACGGGATGCGTGGAACACTTCCATGCAGTTTGCCACGTTGGCTTCCAGCACGGAAATACAGCTGGTCAGCGTGGCAAAAATCGCCATCAGGAAAAAGGCAAAACCCATAAACGGGCCGGCTTTCCCCATCTGGGCAAAGACTTTCGGCAGTGCCACAAACATCAGCGACGGGCCGGCGCCCATGCCATCCAAGCCGGAAAAAACATAGACCGACGGGATAATCATCATGCCGGCAAGGAATGCCACCAGGGTATCGAAAAACTCGATCTGGTTGACTGCCTTGTTTAAATCCACGTCTTTCTTTACATAAGAACCATACGTGATCATGATCCCCATGGAAACGCTCAAGGAGAAGAACAGCTGGCTCATGGCATCCAGAAGGACGCTGAGGAACTTTCCTACCGTAAGCCCTTTCACATTGGGCTTTAAATAAACCAGAAAGCCCATCAGCCCGGTACGTGTGGTGCCATCCGCGTCGGTGTGCTTCAACGTCAAGGAATAGACAGCGATGATGACAATTAAGACAATAAGGATCGGCATCATAAATTTAGAGCATTTCTCGATGCCTTCCTCCACGCCATTGTAGACTACGACCGCAGTCAGGATCATAAAGAACAAGGCGAACAGGGAAGAAGAAACCGGCGATGTAATAAAGGATGTAAAATACGTATCCTCCGCCGCTTTCTGTCCTGCCCCTGTCAGGTAAACCACCATGTACCTGGTGATCCATCCGCCGATGACCGCATAATAAGTCATGATCAGGATCGGCACCAGAAAGGTCAGGATGCCTAAAAATTTCCAGTTTTTGCGCATGGACGCATAAGCGCCGATGGCACTTTTCCCGGTTTTACGGCCAACAGAGATATCGTTGGTCAGCATGGTAAAACCAAATGTGAAAACCAATACCAGATAGACGACCAGAAATAATCCCCCGCCATCTTTTGCTGCCAGGTACGGGAAACGCCATATGTTCCCGACACCTACCGCGCTGCCTGCCGCAGCCATGACGAACCCCAGCTGGCCGCTGAAGTTCCCCTTTGTTGATTTCTGCTTCATACCCTTCTTTCCCCATTTGCCCTGCTTCGGCAATGCATATAGCCGCACTAATCCTGTATAGATGCGAAGGTCCGGGATTCATCCTGTCCAGGCCATTGCATCCCTCTTCAGGTTATATGCTTTCATGCCCATCCTGCCTGTACTTTTTATCAGGCTGCCTGTCTGTACTTTTCCAATTACAAGGCCATCCTGCTTGCATTTCACGTTTCACAGGATCTGCTCATACTTTGCCGAAAGCAGGTTCTTCATTATTCTATTACCAACAGGAAAGGGCAAGCCCGCATCATTGACCGATGAACGAGGAAGCTGCCTTTCCCACCACCAAACGGTGGTTTTTCCAGAAAAGGGCATTTTCTCCTAAGCAACGAAAAAGGCCTGTTTCACGCAGCAAGCCCGTAAGACGGACCGCGTGAAACAGGCCTTCCAGGAAAAAGCCTCTTTCCACGGCATGACTGTATTATCATAGTAAAACCCAAAAGGGTTGTCAATGACGCGTTATTCCGCTATATTCCTTCTTACCTTCCCCCTGCCCGCAGGTTCTCAATCTCCTGGCGCAGCTTCATGGATTCCTCAAACATGTAATTTTCAAATTCCAGCGGGGCATCCGTAAAACGTTCGTAGAGCTCGTCCATAAACTCTGTCTCTTCCAGGATCTGCAGCGCTTCATCATGGTTCCGGCCTTGCTCGTCTTTTGTCTTCTCCCGGAGTTCCTTGTCGCTCTGCAATTCCTTCTGGCGGACAACAAGTTCACGGAACCGGTTGCCCTTTTTTTCATCCCTTAAAAAGGGAAGAAACTGCTCCAATTCTCCCAGGTCCGCTCCCAGCAGGTAATCTGTCACTTCCTTGGCGAACGTATTCGCCAGTTGGTCTTCCTTCTCTTGAATCTGTTCCAGCCTTGTCTTCCACATGTTTCCAGCCTCCTTGGAACCTATTGTGACAGATTTTCCCTATGCATGCAAATAGAAAGGTCAGATCATGGACGCCCTGGCATATGCCTGCCTGGTGCAGCGCTGGATGTTTCCGGCACCCGGCATGCAGTCGCCGATGGCGAAGAACTGGGGAGCTGCCTCGGAAAATGCCAACGCGTCTTCCTCGAGCCCTTTCGTCCCGCCGCAGATGACGATATCATCTCCGGTGATTTCCTGCATATTGCCATCCGCGTCTTTATAATAAGCAGTATTTCCGCTTACCTTTAACGTCGTGGCTTTGGTGATACCGGTAAATTCATCATACCGTTCCCATTCTGCCGCTTCATGGGCATGGGTGGCATCATCCTGTTTCACAAAAGACATGGTAATGTAATGCAGGCGGGAAGCATCATGCGCCAGCTTGTCCTGGCGGGTCAGCATGGTCACCTTGTGCCCTGCCCTCAGCAGGTAAATGGCGGTTTCCATGCCGGTTTCCGACCCGCCGATAATTACTACATGGTGGCCAAGCTCTTTTTCCTTCCCCCAGGTATCCCAGGTTGTCGGATAAAGCGCTTTTCCATTTTCATCTTTCAGGCCTTCAATGCTCCTGGGCAGCACCGGAAGGGCGCCGGTAGCGGCGATGACCGTGTCAAAGCCTTCCTTTTCAATCTTTCCCGCGGAAGGAGCCGTATTAAGGCGTACTTCTACTTTTTCCTGGCCTAACTGGCGGATCATCCAGTCTTTGTAATTCTTCACCGGCCATTTGAAATCAAAATAGTCCGCATGGAGGAGCTGGCCGCCCAGCACGCCGGATTTTTCAAACAGCACGACATGATGGCCTCGTTTTGCACATTCAATGGCGGCACGCATGCCTGCTGCCCCGCCCCCGATGACCGCCACTTTTTTCGGCGTGGTCTGCTGCACCAGCTTGGGCAGGTCAAAACGGATGCCATGGATCGGGTTTACGGAACACATGGTGATCCAGGGATCCGGGTTTTTCTCCAGCAGAGTGCCATGGCACTTATTGCATTCCAGGCATGGCACGATATCTTCGCCCCTGCCCTCCTGCATTTTCTTTCCATAATCGTAATCTGCCATAAATGCCCTGGCAGCGCCAAAGAGGTCGCAGGAACCTTCTTCCAGGATCCTTTCCATTTCTGCCGGATCCTGGAAACCTCCGATGGGCTCCAGCAAAGCCTGGATGCCTTCTTTTTTCAGGCGGGCGGCAAATTCTACAGCCGGATGCTCGCCCTGCTTGAAATTACCCACCTGGATGGGGGGATAATAATTTTGCATATTTTTTCTTCATGAAATGCTCCTTTTAAAGCCAAATTTTGCGTAAAAAAGCAGCAGGCCACGGAAATGGGCCTGCCGCTTTACGATACTTCCCATTCTAAAGCTGCGTTTTCTTATGAAATAGATATATATTCGGAATTCACCTGGGCACGTCTGCCATCGTAAGTCTGGAACATGTCTTCCACCAGGTCGGATATCAGGATCTTTGCCTTCATGACATCTTTGTCATTCGGATGGTTCCAAGGCTCGCCATGGAAGAAATAGGATGCGGTGATCTTGGTGCCATCTGCCTTTTCATAGACTGCAGGATCCGGCATCTCGCCGCCATCTATCAGCATCGGCTTTTCGCCTTCTTCCAAGCCTGCCGGACCAAATTCCTTGCCGACGCAGGCGAACTGGCCGATCACCTGTACATTCTGCAGTTCCAGGAACAGCTGAAGTGCCGCAAGGGTAGCTTTGCATTCTCCGGAACCATAGAAACCGCCGCCATAAGTCGTAAATACGATGCCTAGCGGACGATAGTTAAACTGGGACGGGCCGCCCGGGTATGCGCAGTGCTTCCTGCGCCAGTCTACGCCAATCACCGGCTTTGGCGGAGGACCGCCAGGACCGCCCTGTCCGGGACCGCCTTCTCCTGGAGGCGGTTTGATGGTATCTTTGTTTGCCTGGAAGCCTCCTCCTGCTTCTACCTGCTTGGTTACGACCCTCTCCAGGTCGCCGCCGGCACCGGCAGAGAAGACCTTATTGACTACGGTCAGAGGATACCCTGCTACGATCGGGGATCCCAAAGCAACGACATCATAATCATCGAAGTACAGCTTATCCTGCATCCCTTCCCAGTCTTTCGGGCGCATGGTCATGCGGTAAAAAGTGACGTCCCATTTATATTCCTCGAAGCTTTCCTTCATAGCCCTGGCGATTTTTTCCGTATTTTTCGTCATGGTGCAGTAAAGGATCAGCGCGCGGAATTTCTTCTTCTCAAAAACAAGGTCTGTAAGGGCCTGCGCTTTGCCTGTGGAAAGGATGATGTCTTTTCCATCTACTGCGGTGCCATCTTTGAGCGTGATGGAAAAAGTATGCACATCCTGCCCGATCGTGGCATCAAAGGAAATGGTATCCTTTCGGACCACTACGTTCTCCAAAATCTGGAAGTTCCTTCCGCAAATGACCTCCCCCTCATAAGCACGGTCATTTGCCCGGACGTTGACAACAGCCTGCTGCCCACCTTCCGGAAGAAGGAACTTAAATTTATAAGTTCCGGCAAATTTCATAAGATTCCTCCTTGAATTTTCCTTGGCCTTTGTTTACGTTTCTTATTTATATCGTAAGGAGGGACCCGCTTTAGTGGGAGGATTCCTTACGATACACTAGCCGCATCGTCCGAAGGACGATTTGGAATGCGGCGTCTGTCCTATAGTTCCAGTATAAGCACCCACAAGAGCGTTGTATATTATCATGATTGTTATTTTTTATTCAGTTTTTATTGATTTGATCGGGGTTTATTATTATAATTTTTAGCATACGATAACAATATTTAGGATGACGAGGATTGCTATGAATGATGCTGCACGAAGAAAATGCGCCGAACTGGAGCAGAAAAAGTTTTCGGAAGACGAGCTGCGCCATACCTTGAAAGAGATCAAAATGCTCTCCCTCCTCTGCCATTGTTCCGCGGAAATTGACCATGGGACAGAACTTTATTTTTCGGTAAACAACTTGTTTTTGGGAAGCGGGGACTACCTGCTGCTGCTTTTCTCCGAACAGAGCCAGGTTTCGGAAGGGCAGAAAAAAGGCGAAGATATTTACTGCCGGATGCATTTATATACGCTGGTGCAAGAAGAAGTACGGCGGTTCCTGGAAGGGCATTTTTCTTACCATACCGCTGAAATGGATGGCAGGCTTGTCGCTTTAATCTGTTTCCAGTACGGGCTTTCCGGACAGGCACCGGAAGGACTTACCCAGGCAATCACTGGGCTGTGCGGAGAAATCCACCGGGTCCTGAAGGAAAAATACGACCTGGATGTCATCACCTATATGAGCAGCATCCTCAGCCAGGTCCAGCAGCTGTCTCCCGCTTACGACCAGATGACCCGTACCGCCACGTTCCATCGTTATATCCGCTACTCTTTTTCCAGCCCGGTAGTCCAGATGCCGCCGGCAGACGCCCTGCCCAACCTGGAGGCAATTACCCCGGTACAGGAGAATGCCCAGAAAATTGCCAATGCGGTTATTGAAAACGGGCCGTACCTCCAATTATATGACGAGGCGATGGACACCTTTATCCAGCAGCCGCTCATGTCCGTGGATGAGTTAAAGAACCGGTGCGTCATATTGTTTGACGCGTTATGTGACGAGCTGAAAATCCGGGGCATCCGCTTTAAACCCGGGAAAATCAAGGAAATCGAAGCCAGGAACAACCAAAGCGCTACTTCCTGGGCACAGTGCCGGAAAAATTATCTGGACTTTCTGGAAGCGATCGCAAATTCCCGGGTGGACCGGGAAACGGAAACCATGATCCGCCGGATCCAGCGGGCAAAGGATTATATTGACGCCCATCTTTCCGAACAGTCTCTGACCATGTCCGACGTGGCGGAAGAGCTGGATGTAAGCATCTCCACTTTGACTTCCCTTTTCCGGATCCAGCTAAAGATGACCCCCGCCAAATATATCCGCACAAGACGGTTGGAAAAATCCGTCCAGCTGCTGCAGGAAGGGAACCGGTCCGTCCGGGAAATTGCCCAGCTTTGCGGATTTGGCTCGCTGGAAACCTTCCACCGTGTCTTCCGCACCGCCTACGGCATGTCCCCGGGAGCTTTGAAGATCCATAATGAGAATATAAAATAAAGCTTTACGGAAAAATCATCTGTGGACAAGCCTTTAGGAAAAATTTGTAAAAAACAAGCTTTTGTAAAGCGGCATCCGAGAAACCTCATCCAGTACCAACCCCTTTTTCTCAAAGACGCTTTACCTGAAATAACGCTTTGCTAAAACAACCCTTTACTGAAATATTCACGGGTAGTATCAATGAAACGCTTTTCAAGAGGGGAAAGTTCCTGTCCGCTGCGATAGGAAATATAACCAGCCGGGATATCCTTTGGATGCATCGGAAGAAGATATGCAGGCGGCATAGAAGGTTCTTTCCGACTCTGCCCGATAAAGGTGGTACAGGCAGCTTTCCCGCTGATACAAAGCCGGGTTGCCAACTGGATGCTGCCTGTTACCGGAAGATACTCCGGTCGGAAATGGTTTTGGCGGAAACATTCTTTCGTCAAATCCTGAAGCGGCGTATGCCAATGCTGCACAAAAGGACATCCTTCTAATGCATGAATATCCCCATTTTGCAGCGCTTCTTTATGGGATTTCCATGCAGCCCCATATTGCTGCTGCAAAAGGCTGTCCGATACGCATACTGCCAGTTGGTCTGTGAAAAGCACTTCGCATTTATAACCACTGCCCAGGTCTCGTGCACTGATCAGCAGAGGGATGTCATCTGGCATTCCATCCTCTTGGTCCAGCTCCACCGTACGAAACTGCACATTAGGATACTGCACCAGGAATGCTTCCATCAAAGCAGGCATAAAATCCGGTGTTCCATAATCCAGCATGCCTATGGAAAGCTGCCCTCCCACCTCTTCCTGACAGGCAGCAATTTCCTGTTTCATCTCCTCTATCGTTTGGAGAATCATCTGGGACGCTTTCTTTACGCACTCCCCTGCCGGCGTAAGCACCAGAGGGTTTTCTCTTCGAAAAAGCTGTACACCAAGCTCTTCTTCTAACCTTTTCATATGCTGGCTTAAAGACTGCTGTGATATATACAGCTTCCGCGCGGCAGCATTGATCGTCCCCATTTCGCAGACCGTTAGAAAATACCTACATGTCCGAAAATTCATATCCCATAACCCCTCTGCACAGGATTTTTCTTTATCCTGCATCAATCCTCTCAATATAACCTGTTCGCATGGACTGCACCATCCTATGTCCAATACCATCTATTTTCAGATGCATTACAGCCTCTCATATAGCATCCGCGTCTCAGGTGCCATCCACCCTCAAAATTACCACCCTGGTCCAAAAATGAATGCATACTGTATGCATCATTTTTGGAAGTTCATCCTGCTTCTTTGAATCCATTGTACCATTTACCTTTTGTCGATATACAACTTTTTTCTTGTATTGGGGATATCCTTTTCGTGTTTGTCGCTTCTATCTCTTAGAATTAATATTACACTATAAAGAGCATATTTTTTATTAATTTTTATTAATTTTGCACAATCATGTTTCTGATCCTGGTCTTTGTATTTTGATGTCTTTTAAAAAAAGACTGGTACTGACAGTGAATAAGTGACTTTCAGGATCAGGAGGACGCAAAGAGCTTAAATATCTCAAATGTATATGTAACCAGAAAGGAGGCTGCCATGCCTAGTTATGAATTTTTACACCGCCCCGGCAGTGTATGGGAACGCACCAAATTTGAAGGGAAGGAATTTCCCCAGATCCGAAAAGAATTGGAGCAGCTTGCCATCGATGGGCTGCGGAATTATGACGATGTATCTTGGGAACCCGGAAAATGCGGCGCAATTTCCGGCAAATGGGTCCGCCCGAAAAATCCAACTGACGCTGTACTCTATTACGTCCATGGAGGCGGGTTTACACTTGGATCTTCTGCCATCCCTCTGCCCTACCTGATGGAAATGTCCCATCGGCTGAGCATCACTTGTTTCTCCGCCGACTACCGGCTGGCTCCGGAATACACTTTTCCTGCTGCCCCGGAAGACGCATTGGCAGGATACAAAGGGCTGCTGGACCTGGGATATGCTCCAGAAAAAATCATCCTCTGCGGGGAATCAGCCGGCGCTACCCTTGTGCTCGACATCCCATTAATGGCAAAAGAAAAAGGTCTCCCTCTTCCAAAAGCTATCATCGCCATGTCACCGGTCACAGACGCCGTGACTGTTGAAGAAGGCACCGTCTTAGAGGGATTGGACAGCTCCGACCAGGTGATGGAAGTTTACGCCCCTGGCCATGACAAGGCAGACCCGCTGATCTCTCCTGCTTTGGGGGACCTGAAGGATTTCCCACCCACATTCCTGAGTACTGGAGGTGCTGAAATTCTGATGAAGGATTCCCTCATTTTCGCGAAAAATGCCTCCAAAGCCGGCTGTGATGTCCGTCTCCATGTAGGCAAAGACATGATCCATACCTACCCTCTGGACCTTTGGGATTACCCCGAAGCCATGACAGCTTTTGAAGAAATGGAATTATTTATCAAACAGATGTTGAGGTGAAGCAGTTTCCACAAAATGTGGTGCAACAGGAAAAAACCGGTAATGGCTGCATGACCAGTATGGATAAAAAATAACCCTACATGCCATTAAAAAAGAAAAACTTGTATTTCTACTAAAGGAAATATTCCTGCTGCACAACTGTAAAAAATATTCCTCACATTGAATAAAGAGAGAGAAGAAAGGATGAAACGGATATGGCCGGGCAAGAGAAACATATGAGCTACACTTTCTACCGAATTACCATCGCAATTGCGGTATTCATAGCATTTTTCCTCCAGACTTTCCTTCTGGTGGATGGCACCAACGTTTTCATGGCGCATTTTACGGACTGGAAGTCCATACAGGTCAGCATTCCCATTACCATTGGCGGTTATATCGCAATCATAACCACTTTCCTGATCGGGTCCTGGCTGATCCACCACAAAGGACGTGGAATGATGCTTGCGCTGATTGCATGCTCTGGAGTCGCGACCATCATGATAGCCTTTTCCGAGAACTGCTACCCTCTTTATGTTATTGCAATAATCGTCAATAACGTTGCGTTAGGCGCACTTTTGGTCCTGATGACTGCAATCATTACAAACTGGTTCGACGCTACAAGAGGAAGGATGCTAGGGTTTGTCACAATCGGCGCCCCCTTCTCCACTGCTGTCTGCGTGCCTGTCATCCAAAGGCTCCTGATGGCAGGCGTCCCCTTCCGCACCATTTTCCTGGTATTTGGAATTTGGATCATTGTATTTGGAGCTATCGCGTTCTTCCTGGTGCCCTATCTGCCGGAAGATGCCGGCTACCACGCAGACAACGGCGACCATTCCGCTGTCCACTCCGACACCGGCGCCACCCATAATTGGACACTGGCAAAGCTGGTACGCTGCAAGGAAGCCTGGTTCATCATGCTTGCATTTGGACTCATGATGCTTGTCAGCAACTGTGTCATGCCCCTTCTGTTCCCGCATTTCCTGGAAGTTGGCGTTTCCCCTAACATCGTCCTGAACCTAATGACGATCTCCGCCATTACCGGCATCCCCCTGAGCTATTTCTGGGGCTGGCTGGATGACAAGATCGGAACAAAAAAAGCCTGCTACACTCTGGCTGCCGGCTTTACCCTTATGAGCATCGGCATGGTATTTGCTAAATCCGGCAACCTGGTCATTGTCGCCATGGCTGTTATCGGCATTGCTGCTGTCATCGGCGGTTCACCAAACCTGAACCCGTCCATTATCGTCAACGTGTTCGGTGCTTCCGAATATTTGAATGTAAACCGTTACTTAAATATCGGGCAGAATATCCTCCGGCTTTTTGCCCTGGTCATGATGAGTATGATCCACGATGCTACCGGTTCTTACACACCTGGATACATCGTCTGCGTTGCACTTTCAATCGTAGCCCTGCTGTGCTTCGTCGGGATCCGAAATAGATATACGGATGCAAAGAACTAAAAAGCCACATAATGAAGATCTTTTAAAAGATGTCGATTTGGCTGGATGTATTTACAACATTCGTTGTCTTTACCAAGCAAAAATATCAACTTAGTAATCTAGTTTGTAACACGTAGCTAAGAAAAAAGAAGGTCATCCATGATAAAGCCAATTATCATGGATGACCTTTCTTATTCTCAAATAATAAATTTCTTTTTTATTCTTGATAAGGAATCCTCAACGCATCCAGCAAAGCCTTGAAAGTATCCTGACCGTCAAGGCAAGTGTCGATCAGCCAGCCTTTTTCCTCTTTCCAATTTGACAAGCCTCTGTAGTAATAGCCTTTCTTGGAATCTTCAATAATGAAAGGGACAATATTGTGATGAAGGCATTCTTTTAAAGTGACCAGCCTCCCCACCCTGCCATTCCCATCCTGGAATGGATGGATCCGCTCAAATTCTGCATGAAAGGCAACAATGTCATTTATTGTAACCTTCTTCAGATTATTGTATCCCTTTAACAAGTCCTGTACTCTCCCAGCCACTTCTTCCGGTTTTGCTGTCTCCAAGCCGCCAACCATATTCGGCCGTTTTTTATAGCCACCAACTGCGAACCAGGATAATTGCGAATCTTTCGTATCATGCTTGAGAAGATAATGAAGGTGCTTAATGATTTCCTCTGTCAGTTCTTCTTCCGCGTTATCGATCACGTAGTCAATTGCCCTGAAGTGATGGACCGTTTCAAGAATATCATCAACGGGAATCCCATCGCCGGCATCAATCATATTCGTTTCGAAAATCAGCCTCGTCTGGTCTTCCGTAAGCCTGCTGCCTTCGATTTGGTTTGAATGATAGGCCATCCGCACCTGGAGCTCATGATAAATGCCATTGGAAATCTTATATTCTTTTTCCTCACGCAGCGTTTGCAGAAGGGCATTATCCGATTCTACTTCATACAATGAACCAGCATCTGTACCTAATACCTCTGCTATTTTCCTGAGAGTCTGCTTTGAAAGCTTCTCTCCCTTTCCGATTTTTGCGATTGTCCGGGAGGATATCCCTGCCAATTTCCCAAGCTCTGATTTATTGATGCCTTTTTCATCCAGTTTCTGCTCAAGCTTTCGATAACTGACCATGCCCGTCCTCCCAAATCTTTACTTTTACCTGCATATTTTATCACATAAGTAAAGACTTGAGAGCTTTATTCAGCTAATAAGTAAAGATATTACAGTTTTCTTCAGCAGAAAGCTAAAGAATTTCGGGTTCTCTTATTAAATGAATAAGCTTTAGGAGATCCCTTTGGTCAATCGGTAAAAATGAAATTTTGCCATCAGCTTTTGGAATACAGTCGGATTTCGGCTGATAATAATCCATAATGATAATCTTTCATCCCACCAGGAACCGGCAAGTCCAGAGGTGCCGGCGCAAGCTCATAGTCCGGATCAATCTGCATTCCCGGAAGAGGGGCAGGTGCCTTGTTTCCTTCTCCGCCGGCATCATTGCCATTTGTATCCGCAACACTTTTCGGCGGCTCCAGCATAGCGGCACTTCCATCAAACAAAGGATGCTCGATCCTCAGCCTGTTTATCAAAGTCGTAGAGATCGTAAGTTCTATCCTGTTTTCCCCTTCCTGGTCCAAATCCGTAATATCTACTCAGCCCCTAGCACGAAAACTCCTTGTCAAATATAGCTCTCGGCGTCAAATAATCTTAGTTCAGATACCCTTCCCTAGCCTTGACTCCAAAACGCTTCTCCAACTGGTGGAAATTGTCATCTGTCATATTGTTGATACGCGGGAGATGGGCTATTTTCATATAGATTTCTGCCGCCTTTTCTGCTGTCTCCACCAGGCCGAATGCCTCGTCCAGGTCTTTGCCTGCCCCATATACTCCATGCATTGCCCAGATGCAAAGCCTGGCGGTTTTCATCTTCTCAGCAGTGGCTTTTCCAATTTCATTGGTTCCGCAAAGCATCCACGGCAGCACGTTCACCCCATCCGGGAAAACGACAATGCATTCTGTGCACATCTGCCACAGCGTGCGTGTGAAAGCCCTTTCATCCAAATCATGCACAAATGTCATTGCCAGAAGGTTTGCCGGATGGCAGTGCATGACCACCCTGTTTTCCGGATCCACTTTTAAACGTTGTGCATGGGACATCATGTGGGCAGGGAATTCACTGGTAAACTGCCCGCCATCTGTAAACCCCCATAAAAGCTCTGCATTGCTGCCATCCTCTTTGAGACGTACAATCCCAAGGTTGACATCAGGCGCATACTGCACATTTTTAAAGTATTTGCCGGTCCCCGTAACAAGGAAATATTTTCCGTCCAGGGAAGGCTCCGAAAAACCTGTCGGGATCACACGAAGGACTTTTTCCACCTCAAGATACTTCTCCACTTCATGCCCATCCAGCATAAGGGAAACATTTCCCCCGTTTCTCTCATCCCAGCCATGATTGTACATATTCGTAACGGTGCGGACCATTTCGATCAGAAACGGTGCTTTCAAAATATCCATCTTACTCATTTTCGCTTCTCCAGAACATTCTTTTCATATTTCATGACTTCGTCAAAACAGCCTTCCTCAGAAGGCCTGCTGCATCTCTCCAGGTACTCTTCCCATACGTCGGAAAAGGGCATTACTTTCAGGGATTCCTGCATCGCCATCAGTTTGGTGAAATTACCCTCATCCTGTAATTCCTTAAGTATCCTGTTTGGCTGGAGCAGTGCAAACAGAAGCGCTTTCTGCACATTGCGGTATCCGACCACCCAGGCGCTGATCCGGTTGATAGATGCATCGAAATAATCCAGGGCGATATGCACCCTTCCATCCAATCCGCCGCAGCGGACGATCTCCCGCGCGATCTCCCTGGTTTCATCATCAAACAGCACCACATGGTCACTGTCCCACCTTACCGGCCTTGTAATATGCAGGGCAATTTCCGGGAAAAAGGCAAGCAGTGCAGGAATCTTATCACTGACTACTTCAGTCGGATGGTAATGTCCGTTATCCATCAGGGGGATGCATTTTTCTTTGTTCATCGCAGCATAAGAAAGTGCAAATTCAGCGCTTCCAACTGTATATGACTCTACCCCGATCCCGAAAACCTTGCTTTCAATGCAAGGCTTTACTTTGGAAAAATCATATTTTTCCGAAAGGATTTCGTCAATGCTCTCTTTATAACGGATACGGGGACCTATGCGGTCTGCCGGGATATCTTTAAATCCATCGCCGGTCCAGATATTCATGACACATGGCTCACCCAGTTCCTCTGCCAGATAGGAAGAAATCCGGATGCAGGCTTTCCCATGCTCAATCCAGAATTTCCTGGTGTCTTCCTTCGGGCTGGACAAAGTCAAAGGGTCGCACTTCGGATGGGAGAAAAACGTGGGGTTAAAATCGCATCCAAGATGGTGTTCCCTGCAGAAATCCACCCATGCCTTAAAATGCTCCGGCGCAAGCTGGTCCCGGTCTGCCCATTCTCCTTTTTCAAAAACCGCATAACTGGCATGAAGGTTCAGCTTTGGCTTTCCCGGGATAAGCTTCAGGACTTCCGCGATGTCCTCCATAAGTTCTTCCGGAGACCTGGCACGCCCCGGATAATTTCCGGTGGCTTGTATCCCTCCTGTGAGAGGCGCATCAGGGTCCGTATCAAACCCTTTTACATCGTCTCCCTGCCAGCAGTGCAGGGAAACCGGTACCTCCGCCAGCTTTTCAATTGCCTGGTCCGGATCCACCCCCATAGACAAATATTTTTCCTTTGCTTCTTTATAACTCATTAGCTGCCTCCATCTGGATTTTCTGGTTTCCAAGCGCAGTGGCTTCTATGGGAAGGGCAATGACCTTTTTCCCAGTTACCTGGTGGGTAAGTTCATTTAAAAACTCATTTTTTGCCCCACCCCCGACAATATAAATCCTGTCATACTTCCGCCTTGTGTTATGTTCCAATTCCTGCAGAGCGTTCATATAGCTCAGGGCAAGGCTCCGGAACGCGCATCGGAAATAATCGCCCGGTCCTGCTGCCTTCATGGAAAGCGCCTCATCAAAGGCTTCCTTCATGCTCTCCGGCGCAAGTAACTCATTTGCATTAATATCTACGGTTTCATCAAAACGGCTGTTCCTGGCGCTTTCGATGATTTTTTCAAATGGCCTCCCCCTTGAAATTTCGTCCCGAAGGCGGTTTACTACCCACATCCCCATGATGTTTTTCTGGTAACGGATGTATCCCGGACCACCTTCATTGGACCAGTTGGAAAGCTCTCCGGCACTATCTATCACGGGCTTTTCCGTTTTTACGCCAAGAAGCGACCAGGTTCCACTGGAAATATACGGGAAACTGCCATCCATAGGGATGCCTTCTACAGCAGAAGCTGTATCATGACCGGCGCAGAGGATTGCTTTGATACCGCGATATTCTCCGGCCAATGTTCCTGGAGCTTCCAATTTATGGAAAAGGCGGTCCGGAAGGCCGAGGGCATTGATGATATCAGGGGCATACTCCCTTGTGTATGCGTTCACCAGGCCGCTGGTAGTCGCGATTGTGTATTCATGGGATTTTCTGCCACAAAGCTTGTACGTCAGATACTCTGGTATATATAGAAAATCCGAGGCATGATCCAGCCTTCCTGTCATTTTATCCGCATACAGCTGGTAAATTGTATTAAAAGGTTGGAACTGGATCCCTGTTTCTTTATAAAGGGTGGAAAATGGCAGGACCTTGTGTACTTCCCGGATGGCTTCTTCGGTCCGGCTGTCCCGATAAGAGAAGCAGGGCAGGATTTCCTTTTCTCCATCCATGAGGACATAATCTACTCCCCAGGTATCAATGGAGAAACTTTCCGGCTTTCCCATGCAGCGGACCGCCTCGTCTATCCCTTTCTCCACCTCACATGTTAATCTATCCAGTTCCCAGGCCAGATGCCCTTCGATATGGGCGGCACCATTAGGAAATCGGTAAACTTCACGGGTTTCGATCTTTCCGTCCTTTACCCATCCTGCGATATGCCTGCCGGAAGAAGCCCCGATATCAATTGCTAAAAAATATTTTTCCATATCAATCCAAGCTCCAGCTTCCGCTTCCAAGGCGGAAAGAAATGATCCCCCGGTCCATGAAAGCGTCATATTCCTGCTCCAGTTTACGGGCATTGATGCCTTCTGCCGGAAGTTCTATTTCAGCCTCCGTATTGGCTGGTATTTCAAAATGATAGGAAACCCTGCCGCCATCTTTTTTCCAGGCGGAGCTGATACATCCATAAGGTGTGCCAATCCTGGCACTGGCAGACTGCAGCGAACCGCCAAGAACAGGATGGATTTTAAATTTTTTATAACCGGGTTCCTCCTCCATAGGACGAATCCCTGCAGCATAGGAAAACAGGAAATCACAGACTGCCCCATAGCTGTAATGGTTAAAGGAATTTGCAAACCGGTCAAAGCCATCCCAGCTTTCCGGAATCGTGGTTGCGCCAAGCGTTACCGGATGCAGCCAGCCGGGAAGCTCCGTCTGTTCCAGCACTTTATATGCTGCATCCGCATGACCGGATTCACACAATTGTGGAAGGAGGAATGGAGTAGACAGGAAACCGGTATTTAAGCGGTACCCGTTATCCCGCACTGCTTCCCAAAGCTTCTCTTCTACCTTTGGCTTATTTTCTTCATCTGCCAGTCCAAAGGCCAATGTCCTGGCATAGGGTGCCTGCCGTCCCTTTAAAATCGTCCCATCTTCCTGGATGAAATATTTGTTATAGACACGCTTAACCTCCAAGGCATACTGCAGGTATTCAAAAGCGTCCTCTGTTTTTCCCAGCACTTTTGCCATCTTTGAAACAAGCATGCTGCTGTAAAATAAATATGCTGTGGCTACCAGGGGATTCCCTCTTTTTGCCATGTCAGGCGGTGAAAAAGAATCCGGACCTGCGTTTTCCGCTCCATCCGGCTCCATCCATTCCCCCCAATGGAAATGGGTGTCATATACATATTCCGCGTCACAGTTCCCGCCTTGTCCGGAGTGATACCATGGACTGGTTTTATAGAAAGGATTTGCCTTTTTCGCATTGTGCCGGCAGAAATCCACCCATTTTTTTGCGCTGCCATACTGCTGCTCCAGGATATGGATATCGCCGCTGACAAGGTACATGGTCCATGGAAGGATCGTTGCCACATCGCCCCATCCGGCAGCCCCGTCCATCATGGCACCATTTCCATGGGGTCCTGCCATAGTAGGCGGTGCAAATACGTAACGGTGCTGGTCCATCATGCGCTGCCACTCTTTCGGATTGTGGAGGGCATTGGTAGATGGGAAAGTGTTCCCTACACAGCCATCTTCAAACTGTTCTGCTGCCAGGTCCTGCATCCATTTTTCATAAAAGGGGTATACATCCATAAAATCCGATGCGGTCTTGCAGTATACCTGCCCATCCCCGGACCAGGTGGAGCGCTCCCTTGTTGGGCAGTCTGTAGGGGCATCCAGGAAATTGCCTTTCTGGCTCCAGCGGCTGTTGGAAACCAGCTTGTTTATCAAACTATTGGAACAGCTGAAATCACCCTTGCTTTCCAGGTCAGAATAAACTGCCACTGCTGTAAAATCTCCCGGCTGGATTTCTGCTTCCGGATAACCTTCAATCTTTACATAACGGAATCCGAAAATAGAAAAGGACGGGCAGTATGCCTCCTCTTCTGACCCTTTGCAGATATAATTCACCTGCTGGAATGGCATATCAGATGGTTCCTGGATATTCTCTGTAGAAAAGGTCCCATCTTTAAGCCCTTCTCCATGGGTGAAAAGAATTTCCTGCCCCGGCCTGGTGTGGCGCAGCTTCATTTTCACATAACCGGCGATATTCTGCCCAAAATCCAGGACCAGGTTTCCTTCCTTATCCAGAAATGGCTTCCCAGGAAATGTTTCCTCTTCACTGACCGGCACGCTCCGTCTGCCAATCAGTACATCTTTGCTGTCATATTCCATGGCGGGAATGGCGCAGTGCCAATCCCCATCATCAAACCCCGGCATCTTCCAGCTCTCATCCAAGAGCCTTGCATCAAACAGCTCTCCTGCTGCCATATCCGCACGGCGGATGCTGCCGCAGCTGGAGCACTTAAAATTTGAATCTGACACGATCGTTTCTATCGAACCATCCGCATATTCCAGTACGATCTGCCCGATGAAACTTACATAAAACCCGAAATTATTCCGGTTCCCGCCTCCGGTGTTTCCCCGCCACCAGCCATCTCCCAGCTGGACCGCCCAGCAGTTTTTCCCCGTCTGCAGCAGATTTTTAATTTCATACGACTGGTATTGGATCCTGTAGTAATAACTTGTAAACCCCGGATTAAATTTATCTTCCGTTCCCTCTAGCCCATTGAGCCAAAAGCGGTATAAGCCATGGGCGCTCTGGTAAATCCTGGCATCTTTTAAACCCGGTTTTACAATAAATTCCTTCCGCATCATCGGGGCAGGCTGGTAATCATCCGGATTTACTTCCCTTTCCGGCTGGACCCATTCTGCCTGCCAGTCGCTGGCAGAAAGAAGCCCCATCTCAAAAAAGGCTTTCGCGCTTTCTGCTGCCTCTCCTCCAGCTGTAATACGGACAGACCATTCCAGTTTCTGCCTGCTTTTTAATACCGGACCTTCGTACCGGATGAATCGCTGTTCATCACTTTCGACTACCCCGCTGTCCCAAACCAGGCAGCCTTCCGAATACACCTTGACTTCGTAAGAATCCTGCCTGATATTTTTCTCATCTCCAGACAGTTTCCAGGAAAACCTCGGATGAGGCTCGTCTATCCCCATCGGGTTTTCCAGGTATTCTGTTTTCAGGTCATAAACCTCAATCATCTTCAACCTCATTTAAAAAATTCACATTTCACAAATACCGGCTCCAATGCCTGCACATCCCGGTATGGCTCAAAGCAGGGAACGCTCTTCTGAAAAAGGGTTCCCTGCTATAAGGACCATCCATAAGGACAAATGCTGCATTTCAAATCATCTTTCAGGCGATGCGGCTAATACATCGTAAGGAATCCTCCCTCGGAAGCGAATCACCACCCTTTACGATATATTATTGTCTGTCTGATTATTCTTTATCCTCGACTTTGCTTTCCGGACCATCGGGATAACGATGGTTAATCAAAAATACGCATACTGTTGCAATCGCTGTCAGGATCGCAAATACCATATACCCTGTACTTAAAGAACCGGTCTGGTCCAGCAGGAGGCTCATCAGCTGTACCCCGAAAGAAGAAAGGACGCCTACGCCGATGGCAATCACACGATTTGCAGACTGGTATTCCTGTGCGCCAAATACATGGATAATGGAAGAAGGATGCAGGTTCGGTGTTCCTCCGACGATAGAGGCCATCATGATTGCAGCAATCCAGATCAAAGGTGTCTTATCTGCATCTGCAAAATAGAAAATCAGACAGGCAACAACAAAAGTACATCCCAGTATCCTGGTGGCAAACAAGGTCCCGCACTTATCATCAATAACGCCGAAAATATAGCTTAAAATGATACCCAGCAAAGATGATGTGGAAATAATCGTCAGTGCCATTGCGGTATTAACGCCGACCTCGCTCATACGAACCATGAAGAATCCCATGATCGGCCCAATTGCCCCATTAAAGCAGCCAAATGCAATGATCAAAAGCCAGGTTTCTTTTGTTTTTAACAGCTGGGAAATTTTCCACTTCGTTTGATAAGGTCCTTTTTCCACCGGTTTATCAGCATGCTGATCAGCTTTTTTAACACCATCGACGGTAAGGCCAAGGTCCTCCGGTTTTGAAACGCCAAAGAATACCGCAAGGATAATGCCAATGACAAGGATCCCGGTAATAATCAGGTAGCAGGCGGTAAGTCCGATATTTGCTTTCCCGATTGTTAACAGGGTGATAGAAGTAGCAGAGTTAAGTGGTGCCGCAATGGTAATAATTCCAAGGATCCTGCCCCTTGTGGATTCAAACCAGTTCGCGCACAGCTGGAAGCATACCATCTGCACCATCTGGGCTGAAAATTTGGTAAGGATCCCGCCAATCAGGAAAAGCCAGTAGGAATTGCTGCCCAAAGAATAGTCAATACCAATCAGTGCAGTCCCCACTGCCATGACGGTAAATGACGCTACGGAAAAGATCCTGGTGCCATTCCTCAGGATATAAGTACTAAACCAGAATGACAAAATAATCAGGATATAATTCGCGATCGTAAATGGCAGGGAGACACTGGAATAAGACCATCCCATTTTCTCCGTAAATGCCGGCTGGATGATGTTTAAAGCATCTGATGCCAGGCAGCAGCTGAAATACATGGCCAGGCATCCTAAGATAATGATGCCTATAGCATGCCGTTTGAATTTTTTATCGGCTCCTTTTGCAAACATGACTAATAATCCCTCCTCATTTCATGTTTTTTCGTTACCTTTTAACAATATTTTAGAATTGGGAGGGAAAAACTGCTATTTGTCAAAATAACGTAAAACTTTATGAATCATAAGTTTTCGGGAGCCGTACCTTACGAAAACCACTTGTTTAAAAAGTTTGGCGACTATATAATTTTGTAAAAACGAGGTGGAAGCCTGCTAAAAAAGGACAGACGCCGCATTCCCAATCGTCCTGAAGGAGACCCGCGCCATGAAAGGTCACGCTTCGCGTGAGGGCGCGGCCTGCGTCACCGCCTTGACAGGCGATGACATAGGACGATGCGGCTAGTGCATCGTAAGGAATCCTCCCGCTGAAGCGGGTCCCTCTTTACGATAAATAAAGGAGCGTTTATGGATACAGAGACCCTCTTTGCTTTAAAAACCAGGACCAGGGAACAAATGCAAAAAGACGGGATCCTGCCAGGAGGGCGCGTACCTTCCCACACTTCTCCCGAGGATCTAGAAGGGCATTTTTTTGAAATAAACCCTTCCTTTGGCATGCTTACCCATGAACTGGAAGCAAATAACTCCGGTTTCCACAACCACTCCCACTTTGAGATGTGTTATGTCGTATCAGGAGAATGCGTCCAGAAACTGGAAGATGGAGAAACCGTCACCCTGCATAAGGGGAATATGGTCATCTTAAACCCTCTTGCCATGCACAGCTGCTCCATTTCCGGCATCCAGGACAATGTCATTGTTTTTACCATCAAGCCGAATATATTCAACACTGCCTTTTTCTCTTTCTTTGAAGCAGAAAATTATATCAGCGATTTCTTTATCAATTACATCATGTCCAAAAGTACGAAAAACTACATGGTGTTTTATAACCGATATAATGAAGAAACAGACAGCCTGGTAGAACGGCTTGTAAATACTTATCTGAAACAGGGACCATTCATGACAACGGAACTGAAATGCCTGCTGGTCCTCCTTTTCGCCCAGCTCCTCCAGCACCATCCGGAGGAAATTCCAGAAGAGGAACAGGATAAATTTGCGGAAATCGTAAACTTTATGTCCCGGCACCTACAGAGCGTCACTCTGCAGGATGTGGCAGCGCATTTCCATTTCCATCCGAATTATCTTTCCACATATATAAAAAAGCAGTCCGGAAGGACATTCAGTAATATCCTCCTCGAACTGCGTCTTATGCAGGCAAAATATTATCTTTCCAGTACGGACCTTCCTGTTTCACATATCGCACAGCTTCTGGGTTACCAGGACCAGCCCAGTTTTAACGCTATGTTTAAAAAGAATGTCGGGTCCACCCCAAGCGAATTTCGGAAATTTAATATGGAAAAATGACTTCCGCAAATCTGCCATGCCACCTTAAAACTTGGATGTAAGGATCCGGATGTCCTCTTGTAAACAGACATCCGGCTTAACATCGGTAAATTTGTTTTTAGCAGGTTCCGATGTACAAACCTTCTCACCCTTTCTTCCCGTCTGCCTGGCGGATCATATCCTCGACAACAATGTCGTAGATCTCACCGACCGTGCTGCAGTACTCCAGGATTTTCCAGGGTTCATTAGTATGGAAATGGATTTTGATCAGGTCTTCATCGCCGACCGCGATCAGGCAGTTTCCTTCGAAATGCTCTGTGATATAATCATTGATCTCATCCTCATCAAGATCCTTGTCACGCCTGTCGATCAGGAGCTGGGTATCATAACGGTATGCAAACGGGTCGTCTTCTGCATCAATATCTGTAAAGTCTGCCATAATTTTTACCTTTCTTTTGGTTTTCTCTTTTTCTGTCCTGTTTTCATGCCTTTGCCGGCTTTTCTATTCTGCTCCTTTTTAACACCATTTCCAATATTTTTCTTTGATACTTTTACGCCTTCACTGCCAGCGTTTTTTCTTAAAGCTTTTGCGGATTTACTCCCAGCATTTATTTTTGGAAATTTCGCAGTTTCACTGACAGCGTTTGTTCCCGGGGTTTTTACTGCTTGGTTGCCAACGTTTTTCTTCGGAACTTTTTTCTCCTTGTCTGCTTTTATGTTGCGTCCCCTTGTTGTATCACTATCCGCTGGCCTTTTCTGTCCCTTTTTCACGCTCCATCCAAAACTTCCGATGTACTGCCCCAGTCCGTAATACTCTCCATGGGAATATACGATTGGTTTTGCAGCATTGAAATCAAAGCGTCCGTTCTCATCCAGATATTGGTCATCAATATGGACTGCAACCACATCAGCCAGAAAGATGGTGTGGGAACCCAGGTCCTTTGTCTCCGTCACCACGCATTCCAGGTTTACCGGGCTTTCCTTTATCATGGCACAGTTAACATGGGACGCCTCCTCTTTATGGAGTTTCATCTCTTTGTATTTATCAAAATCCCGGCCGCTTTTCACCCCGCACCAGTCCGTGGCATATGCAAGTTTCTCCGTCGTAATATTGATTACAAACTCACCGGATTTTATAATCATGTCATAGGAAAGCCGTGATTTGCGGATCGAAATGCTCACCATCGGAGGGTTTGTATTGATCGTCCCTGCCCACGCGGCGGTAAACAGGTTGTCCTTTCCATCTTCATCCCGGGAGCCCACCAGCACCGCCGGCAGCGGATAAAGCATGTTGCCTGGCTTCCATTCTGTTTTTGCCATCTTCTTACCTCATCTAAATTGCGCAAAAGGCATCTTTATTAACACATTTCGTCACCAAAAGCAAAGAAACAGAGCATACCTGCTCACGCAGTATGCATGAAACGACATAGTTCTTCCATTCTTTTACACTGCTCTATATTAGCTAACTTATCTCATATCTTAACATATATGACATATCTAACCCAATGAACAGCATCCACATCGTTTAAACCTTTTTCGTAACTATTGTATTGATTTACCCTATTTAATAGGGTAATCTATATCCAGAACATTGCGAGGTATCTATGTTCAGTAATTACATGACCAGGACCTTTGTCCAAACACACGAATTTTCAAGACGCTGGAAAGACCTGGGATTTACGGATGACGACCTTCGTATGCTTGAACTCATGCTAATGGAAAATCCGCAAGCCGGACCAATAATGCAAGGGACCGGAGGGCTTCGGAAAATGCGGTTTGCATTTCATGGCCGCGGGAAAAGCGGAAGTGCAAGAGTCTGCTACGTAGACTATGTCGTCTATAAAACGGTCTACCTGATTACCGCATTTTCAAAAGAAGAAAAGGCAAATCTTTCCAAAGCAGAACGGAATAACATTAAAAAAGCCATCCAGGCAATCGAAAAAGAACTGAAGGAGCATTCTTACGAAAGGCAGGATCGTTATGAGTGAAATTTATAAAAGCATTATGCAAGGGCTGAATGAAGCATTGGATGATGCCAGCGGAAAGAAGAAACTCCCCCATAAGGCAGTCAGTATCATCCCGGTAAAAATCTATTCTGCAGACGAAATAAAAGCCATACGGAAATCTACCGGCATGACGCAGAAGCTTTTTGCGGAATACTTTGGAGTCTCTGCCAAGACAGTTGAAGCATGGGAAAAAGGCACAAACCATCCATCCGGGCCATCCAGCCGGATCCTGAGCATGATGGAATCAAACCATGCTTTGACGAAGGAATATCCGTTTGTAAAGATGTCCTGACTGAAGTTGTCCTGATACCACTTTCTTTATTGCCCCACAAAAAATACCCTCTTTACCGGTCCATCTTCATGTCCAGCAAAGAGGGTATATTTAACATTTCTGCCTATTTCGGCACTTTATACACCGGGATTTTCGTCTTCGGTTCAAAGTAGGGGTAGCCGTTTTCCGCGGTACATTCCCCTTCTTCCACATCCGGGATTTCCTCGTCAAACTCGATGGCGCAGCAGGTTGCCGCGTTGGCACAGTCTGGGTATTTGGCACAGGTTGCAGTATAACAATTCCTCTTCATATGCCGCCTCCTTATCTCGCATTTCCCTTCAGCAGCGGAGAAATATGCTTATAGATAATAAACGTGATAATGACGGAAATCAGTTCCTTCACAAAGGTAAATGGCGCGTTAAAGATGACCAATGCCTGGAGCAGGTTCTTTACGCCG
>CADBRV010000057.1 GCA_902797185.1 uncultured Lachnospiraceae bacterium | reverse complement strand
TCCCTCCTTGCGACAGTCGTAGTCGTAAGGAATCCTCCCACTTCGTGGGTCCCTCCTTGCGACAGGAACTGGGCTAGTTGGATTCGAACCAACGAATGCAGGAATCAAAATCCTGTGCCTTACCGCTTGGCGATAGCCCATTAGTTCTCCTCCATAGCTATGGAGTTTTTAGAGGGTAGGTAAAGGGATTCGAACCCTTGATCTTCGGAACCACAATCCGACGCGATAACCAGCTACGCTATACCTACCATATAAAATTTCGACAAAAAGTATTATACCCTTTTCTATGCCTGTAGTCAAGCTGTGCTTTTTCTAAGCACGTGCCCGAAGGGATTCGAACCCCCGACCCACGGCTTAGAAGGCCGTTGCTCTATCCAGCTGAGCTACGGGCACAAACAGCGGGTAGCGGGAATCGAACCCGCATGTCCAGCTTGGAAGGCTGGTGTTCTACCATTGAACTACACCCGCATGTTACATCGGGGTGACAGGATTCGAACCTGCGGCCTCCTGGTCCCAAACCAGGCGCTCTACCAAACTGAGCCACACCCCGTTCAGCCACCTGTCATTCCTGTGACGCGAATATAATTATACTTCTGTGGCAGGTTTCTGTCAACTGATTTTTCAAATTTTTTCTTTTATCTGATTTTTAAAATTTTTCTTTTTTCAGCAGCTCGAACATCTGCTTCAAAGCCTTTCCCCGATGGCTGATCCGGTTCTTCTCTTCCGGCGGGATCTGCGCGCTGGTCATGCCGTATTCCGGAAGGTAGAAAATCGGGTCATATCCGAACCCGTTTTCCCCGATAATTTCATGGCCGATACGCCCTTCCATGACGCCCCGCGTTACCAGCTCCCTTTTATCCGGCAGGATCACTGCTACGGCGCAGACAAACCTTGCGGTCCGCTTTTCTTCGGGGACTCCTTCCAGCCGGTCGATCAGGTTCTGGTTTTTTACATCATAGGAAGTGTCCCGGCCCATATAACGGGCGGAATAGATTCCCGGCTCTTTGCCCAGGTAATCGATTTCCAGGCCCGAATCATCCGCCAGCACCAGGTCGTCTGTCTTTTCCGCCAGCCCCCTGGCTTTCATCAGAGCGTTTTCTTCGAAAGTCGTGCCGGTCTCTTCCGCCTGCGATGTAAAGCCGGCATCCTTCATGGAAACCACAGCCAGACCCAGGCTCCCTAATATTTCCCGGATTTCCCGGATCTTTCCTTCATTGCCGGAAGCGACAATGATCCTCTTAGCCATTTGCTTCTCCCTGCCTTTTCCTCTTCGGCGGTTTTGGTCCGGGGAACATGTAAAAGTCCGTCCGGATCATACCGTTGTAAATCTTTCTCTTTTTAGTGGCTTTTCGCCGGATATATTTTTCCGTATCCGTATAGCTGGTAATGATATAAGCGGACCAGCTGTCCAGCCTGTCCAAGGCGTTTCCGATTTCCCCGTAAAGGGCCGGGAGCGCCTTCTTTTCCTCCATCCTCTCCCCATATGGCGGGTTGGTAAGGAGGAACCCGTATTTCTTCGGATGGTGCAGGTCCTTTACATCCCGACATTGGAAATGGATCATTTCCTCTACTCCCGCGTTCCTGGCGTTCTCCCTGGCGGCGCTGAGCACCTCAGGATCGATATCATAGCCCTGCAGGTCCGGGTGGATGGATAAATCCACCTCTTCCCTGGCCTCTTCCCGGAGCTGTTTCCACAAGCCCGAAGGGATGAAATTGGTCCACTCTTCCGCCGTAAAATTCCGTCCCAGCCCCGGCGCGATATGGGCAGCCATGCGGGCAGCCTCGATCAGGAACGTGCCGCTCCCGCAGAACGGGTCCACCATGATCCGGTCCGGATGCCAGGGCGTCAGAAGGATCAGCGCTGCTGCCAGGGTCTCTGAAATAGGTGCCGCCCCATGCAGCACCCGGTAGCCCCTTTTATGGAGGGAATCCCCGGAAGTATCCAGCCCCACCGAAACCTCGTCCTTTTTAATCATGATGCGGATGGGGTAAGAAGCGCCGGTTTCGTCAAACCATTCCTTATGATAAGCGTCCTTTAAACGTTCCACGATAGCCTTTTTGCCCACAGACTGCAGGTCGGAAGGGCTGAACAGCTTGCTGCGGACGGAAGACGCCTTTTTGATCCAGAATTTCCCGTCTTCCGGGATAAAGCGCTCCCATGGGAGCGCCTTCATGCCTTCAAAAAAGCCATCAAAGGTTTCCGCGTGGAAAGAGCCCACCTGCAGGAGGACCCGTTCCGCTGTCATTAAAGACAAATTGGCACGGCAGATGGCTTCCGCGTCTCCTTCAAAGGTTACTTTCCCGTCATCCACCTGCACGATGTCATACCCCAGGTCATAGATTTCCCTTTTCAGCACGGATTCCAGCCCGAAATGGCAGGGCGCCGTGATTTCATATGTCTCCATCCTCTATTTTGCTCCCTTTCCGGTAAATACGATTTTCACGGTGCGGAGCAGGATCCGTATATCCAGCCCCAGGGTCCATTCATTGATATACCGGGTGTCCAGGCGCACGATCTGCTCAAAATCCGTAATGTCATTCCTGCCGCTGACCTGCCAAAGGCCGGTGATGCCGGGCTTGCTGCCCAGCCTTGCCCTGTGGTGCAGGTCGTAAATTTCGTATTCTTCTACAGTAGGCGGCCTTGTCCCCACCAGGGACATGTCCCCTTTCAGCACGTTCCAAAACTGGGGAAGCTCGTCGATGGAATGCTTACGCATGAAATGGCCGATCTTAAAGATCCTGGGGTCATCCTCCATCTTAAACATAGGGCCCTGCATCTCGTTGTTTTTCTTCAGCTCATCCAGTTTTTTATCCGCGTCCACGCACATGGTACGGAATTTATACATTTTAAACACGCGACCGTTTTTCCCGACCCTCTTCTGGGTATAGAAAATCGGTCCCGGGGACTGTTTTTTCACAATCGGAGCAAAGATAACGAACGCAATCCCGGTGAAGACAAGGCCGATGAAGGAACCGATCATGTCCATCGCCCTCTTCAGGAGCAGCTGCCGCGGTCCCGCGATCCGCATGCTGGAAGTGAGCACCATATAACGGCTGCACCGTTCAATCACCCTGTTCGGCATCATGCTGCTGATTTCCAGCAGGTTGATATGGACCGTGATACCCATTTCCAGGAAAATTTCAGACAGGCGCTCCACCAGGTCCTGGTCCGGGGAACTGAGGAACACCTCATCCACCACGTTTTCCGTAAGGTAATGGTAAAGGTTGTCCATGCTGGCCACCACCGGCACGCCGTTGATGGTCTGCCCCGACAAGTCTTTATCTAGGGAAACCGCGCCCACCACGACATGGTCCAGCATGGGTTCTGCCTGAAAAGAATGGATCATTTCCGCGATCCCGTCAGAAGCGCTCATCAGGAGGAGCTTGGCGGAGCCGCTGCTTTCCTTAAGCCTTTTGAGCACATGCCTTTTCCAGAGCGTCCTGGCGATAAAGCTGAAAGCGACCGCAAACCCGAAGAACAAAGCCGTCATGAAACGGGAAGTCCAGAAGGTCTGCTTGGTCATATACAGGTAAACCTGCAGTGCAAGAAATACGATAAAGTAGTGCTTTATCGTATCCATCAGCTCTTTCTTCCATTTCCGCCGCAGGATACCCGTATAAGCCTCGGTAAACAGGGCTATGACAATATCCAGAAGGACTACCACGACGCTCAGGCGCTTATAAAATTCTGCCAGGAAATTGTCTTCTACATATAGATAATAAGCAAGATAAAAAGCCAGGAGCGTACAAAGCACGTCGATTAATGTAAAATCAAGATGCTTGATCCAGCTGTTGTTTTCTTTTTGATACATATTTGTCCCTCATAAGATGGCAATACATATTGGAATCTTAATGAAAATAACAGGTACTGTCAAGTTTTCAGGAAAGCAGGGCTTTTCCCGCTTCTGCCCTTCGCCGGATTCCTCCTGGTTTTTCCGAATCGTATGAAGTCTTTCGCAATTTGGAAGAGTCGGCTTCTGCTTTTCGCCGTATTATCCCCATTTTTGTCCGGATGCCCCTTTATCTATCTGGTTTATAGCATAAGGTAGAAAAAATACAGCCCCTGCTGCCTTGTATGATATAATGTAAACAAAGTGTTTTGCCGGCGAAGCTGTCCTGAAACCGCGGATGCCGCAAAACGAACTTATAACGGAGCGCCCCGGATATCCGGACATAAAGCGGCTTCTGCCTTTTGGAAGGCATCGGGAATACAGGATTCTTCCGATTGGACGTGGTCCTGTTACCTTGTCCTGTTACCCAGGAACAATCCCAAACCAGCAAAGCCAAAAGCAAAGGGCCGCAGCTGTCCTGCCATCCGGAAAAGGGCACAGTTTCAAGATTTTACAGAAAGGAACAAACGATGGAATTTAAAGATGCTTTGAAATACCGCCAGTCCTGCCGCGCTTATCAAGAAGCGCAGATCACCGATGCACAGCTTCAGGAAATCCTGGATGCCGCTTACCTTGCACCGGTCGGAATGGGCAAATTTGAAAACTTCCGCCTTGTCGCCGTGCAGGACAAAGCCGTCCTGGATAAAATGAATGACTTATTCGGAAACAAGGTAGGCGACAAATCAATGCGTCCGACTTATGGCGCGCCTACTGTCATTTTCGTCCTGGAAAACGCGGAAGATGACGACCTGATTACCGGCGCGAACTGCTCCTGCCTCATCGAAAACATGATGCTGGCTGCTTCTTCCCTGAAGCTGGGTGCCTGCTACCTGTTCGGCATCTGCCGTGTCCTGGAAAAAGAAGCAGAAGTCAAAAAGATGCTCCAGATCCCGGATGGCTTCAGGCTGGTCGGCGGCGTTACTGTCGGCATCCCTGCCGAAGAACTGCAGCAGCGCCAGGTAGAAGACGGGAAGATCCAGACCATCCGGATCTGAGAACGACGGCATAAAGCGCCGGCTTTTTCTTATTATTTCTCTTCATGCCTTTTCATCTTTTTATTTGCTCCCTTCCCACCGGCATTTCCGGACCAGGACGGGTACTGGCATGATGGCACGAAAAAAGGCTTCCGATCAAATCGGAAGCCTTTTCTTAACGTGCGTGAGAGGATTCGAACCCCCGGCCTTCTGGTCCGTAGCCAGACGCTCTATCCAACTGAGCTACACGCACAAGGTGTTGTGAACCACAACAGCTATTATTATAGCCGATGTAAGGAAATTGTCAAGTATTGTTTTAAAATTGTATTACTTTTTCCAATTTTGTCCTGTCTTCCATATATCACAAAGAGGGACCCGTTCCTGGTCCGGCATATCAAAGCCGCCCTAATCCCAGTATTGGGGCGGGTTCCCGGAGGATCCCACCCCGGCACCTGGCTTAGGGCTGCTTGAATTAGAGCCTAAAAAATGGCAACCAAGGGACCCCCCTGGCTGCCACCGATTGGAAAAAGCTTTTCTAACATACAAGCTTCTCCACTTTTCCATAAACATCAGGCTGCCGCCGCCTGTACCTGCGGAAGCTCATATAAACGGATGATCGCGCAGACAACTTCGAAAACAACCTCTACGATGTAGGACAGGTCATTGTCCAGCCCCAATACCTCATCCAGATATTTTTCATGGGCTTTTGCAACAAACCGGGCAATGTCGGAAACCGAGTCCATCTGCTTTAAATGGCTGGTAATTTCTCCCGCGCGCATCGTAGTCATGTATTTTTTCAGCTCGATGGTCAGGTATTTCTCATAATGGCAGTGGTTTGCCATAGAACCCGGAAACTTTGTGTTATGCGGATAAGTAAAAAAGTCTGCCAGGTAGTGGGTAACGATCCCCAGCCGGGCTGCATAGCTGCGCATGCCTGCGCCCTTGTCTTCCCCGCATGCTGCCAGCTTTTTCACTAAGTCCATCGTGTCATCAAAGCAGCCATTGAACTCATGCCTCTTCGTAATAAAAGACGGCACGCAGTCGGGAAGGATGGATCCGGCATAAAACTCTTTCCGATACTCGTTAAGCGGCGCCCAGTCCAAAGTGTCAGCAATATACTTTGCCAGATAAATATGTGCTTTTTTTCTCATATATTCCTTTTTAGTCCCTTGAAACATCAGGAGCAAAGGACCGGTACTCCCTCTACAACCCTTTTCGCCCTGCTTTCAATGCAGTTTTTTGACAGGCCATGGCAGAAAAACACTCTTCGTACATGGTCCGTTGCATCTTCTTAGCGATAAAACGCCATTCAGAGAGCTGTACCTTTACTGCACACTACGTGTGCAGGCACAGTCTGCCTTCTCATCCTTCAGATGATGGAATAGGACAGGGAGGTTTTTATAAATCTTCCTAACTATTTATTTAAGTACGTTTTGACCTGTTTGTAAAGGGATTCTGCGTCTAATTGATATTTTTTTATCAGCTCCAGGGCCGGACCGGACTCGCCGAAGGTATCCCGGATGCCGATCCTGTGGACAGGAGCCGGTGCGTTTTCGCTCAGGGCGCAGCATACCGCGCTGCCCAGGCCGCCGATGATGGAGTGCTCTTCCATGGTGACGACCTTGCCTGTCTTACGGGCGGAATTTACTACGATTTCCTCGTCCAACGGCTTAATGGTATGGATGTTGATGACTTCCGCCTCAATGCCGTCCAAGGACAGCATACGGGCTGCTTCGAGGGCATTTGCCACGCACAGGCCGGTAGCGACAATGGTCACGTCCTTGCCTTCCCTCATCAGGATGCCTTTTCCCCACTCAAAATGGTAGCTGGACTCATCATTGATAACCGGTACAGCCAGTCGCCCGAAACGCAGGTAAACCGGCCCTACATATTCATAAGCAGCATCTACCGCTGCTTTTGCTTCGATATCATCGCAGGGGCAGATCACGGTCATGCCCGGGATCGTGCTCATCAGGGCAATGTCTTCATTGCACTGGTGGGTAGCGCCGTCTTCCCCGACGGAAATACCGGCGTGGGTTGCCCCGATCTTTACATTCAGATGGGGGTAGCCGATGGAGTTGCGCACCTGCTCATAGGCACGTCCTGCCGCAAACATGGCAAAAGTGCTGGCAAAAGGCACCTTCCCGCAGGTGGAAAGCCCTGCCGCGATCCCCATCATATCTGCTTCCGCGATACCGCAGTCGATATGGCGCTCCGGAAACTCTTTCTTAAACATAGCGGTCTTGGTGGCACCTGCAAGGTCAGCATCGAGCACGATCAAATTGTCATGCTCCCTTCCCAGCTTTACCAGCTCGGTCCCATAACTTTCCCTGGTTGCGGTTTTCTTTACCTGCTGCATAATGCTTCACCCGCTTTCTCAAGCTCTTCCATGGCCTGCTTGTACTGTTCTTCGTTTGGTGCCTTCCCATGCCATCCGGCCTGGTCAGTCATATAGGAAACGCCCTGCCCTTTATGGGTCCTGGCAATAATGGCGGTAGGTCTTCCTTTGATTTCCTTTGCCCTGGCAAACGCGCCGCGGATCTGGTCGAAATCATGGCCGTTAATCTCAATGGTTTCAAAACCGAAAGCCCTGAATTTTTCCGGGATCGGGTAGGGAGAGCAGACATCCGCAATATTGCCGTCAATCTGCAGACCGTTGTTATCTACGATAAGGCAGAGGTTGTCCAGCTTTAAGTGGGCAGCCTTCATGGATGCTTCCCAGATCTGGCCTTCCTGGATTTCACCGTCGCCAGCCATGCAGTATACGCGGTAATCCTTGCCGTCCATCTTGCCGGCAAGCGCCATTCCTACCGCGGCAGAAAGCCCCTGTCCCAGGGAACCGCTGCTCATATCAACTCCTGGCGTATGCTTCATATCCGGATGTCCCTGGAGATAGGAGCCTACGTGGCGCAGCGTCTCCAGGTCTTTTACCGGGAAATAGCCCCTGTGCGCCAGCGTAGAATACAAAGCTGGTGCTACATGCCCTTTGGAAAGGACGAAACGATCCCTGTCCGGGTCCTTCGGGTTCTTCGGATCGATGTGGAGTTCTTCAAAATATAAAAATGTCATAATATCCGCAGCAGAAAGAGACCCGCCCGGATGCCCGCTTGCCGCATGGTAAACGGCAGTAACAATCCCCTTGCGGATTTCATTCGCCTGAATCTGCAGTTCCCTGTTCGTCATGATCGTTCCTTTCTCAGCTCTTCCTAAAGCGCATAATCTGCCCTTTTTTGACCAAATTATATATTACCCTATTTTGTTTTTACATACAAGGAGTTACCCACCGGAC
>CADBRV010000056.1 GCA_902797185.1 uncultured Lachnospiraceae bacterium | reverse complement strand
TTTTGGGAGGAAAGGGAAAGAAAAAATGGAAACAAGGCCGTTTCCTGCTAAAATAGAAGAAGGTAACCTGCGGCCGGCGGCAGAGGGCTGGATGGGACAGCCGCCGCGCTGCAGGATAGATGGGGACGGAAGAGGCAGTACTTATGGATAAAAAGGGAGGTACAGGATGAAACATCAAATAACCAGCCGGGTCCAAAAACTTCGCGATAAAATGGTAGTGCAGCCTGCAATCTGTACGGAGAGGGCATATTATATGACCCAGTCATACCAGCAGACAGAGGGGGAGCCTTATGTGCTCCGCAGGGCCAAAGCGTTGCGGCGTATTTTAAGCCATATGACGGTCCGGATTGAAGACGGGGAACTCATTGTGGGGAGCCAGACCAGCAAGACCAGGGGAGGGTCCCTCCTGCCGGAAATTTATGCGGACTGGATTTTAGATGACATGGACCACCTGGATACCAGGAAGCATGACCCCTACCAGGCCTTGTCAGAGGAGGAGAAGGAAACCATAAAGGCGCTCCTCCCTTATTGGAAGGGGAGGTCACTCCATGACCAGATTATTCGTACCGTACCGCAGGAACTCCAAAAATATGACCATGTGGCGGTTTCCAGCATGGGGTTTTCGGAAAACGGGCATAACCCCTGCCATGTCGCGATTGACTACAGGCTCCTGCTTTCTGAGGGGCTGCAGGGCATGGAGCAGAAAGCCCTCGCAGAAAAGGAAAAGCTGGACCCCGGAAAATATGAGGATGTGCATAAAGGGTTCTTTTTAGATGCAGTGCTGATTGCTTATGAAGGGGTGGAAACCTTCGCCAAACGGTATGCGGACCTTGCCGGGCAGATGGCGGAAAAGGAGCAGGATGAAAAGCGGAAAAATGAACTTCTGGAAATAGTAAAGACCTGCCGGAAGGTACCCTATTATCCGGCGGAAACGTTCCGGGAGGCGCTGCAGTCCTGCTGGTTTGTCTACGTCTGCCTTATGATAGAAGGCTGGGGTGCCGGCATGTCCATGGGCAGGGCAGACCAGTATTTATACCCGTTTTATAAAAAGGATAAGGACGAGGGACGGATTACGGACGAAGAAGCGGTTGAGCTGCTGAGCCTGGTCCTGATAAAAATGAACGGTGTTATGAACCCCCAGTCCGATATCGTATCCTCTATGATGAGCGGTTCCCCTACCATGCAGGGTATGACCATCGGCGGGGTGACACGGGAAGGGAAAGACGCGGTAAACCCGCTTTCCTTCCTGATCCTGGATGCAGAAGAGGATGTAGGGCTGGCAAATGAAGATTTGGTGATAAGGGTGAACCGTAAGAACCCGCCGGAGTTTCTGGAACGGGCGTGCGAGGTTGCCAGGAACCTGAACGGGAAGCTGAAATTTGTCAGCGATGAAACAACGATAAAAGCGCTGATGAGCACCGGCATTTCCAGGGAAGATGCCAATGGCTACATTTCCACCGGCTGCCATAACCCGACGATCCCGGCGGTGACCCATGATATCGGAGGCTCCAGTTTCAACTATCCATTGATTTTGGACCTGGTATTTGGAAGAGGGAAGAGCCCTGTCACCGGGGAAAAGCTGGGGATTGACGTAGGGGATCCCAGGACCTTCTCCACTTTTGAGGAACTGGAGGATGCCTTTGAAAAGGAATTTGAATATGTATTTGACAGGCTCCTTTATTTTGTCCATGTGGATATGAAACTTTATGAGCAGATGCCCTGCCCGCTGCTTTCTTCTTTTTATGAAGGGTGCATGGAAAAAGGGCTGGATATGAACGAAAACGGCGTGCGGCTCACGACCCATTCCAGCGCGTTTGTAGGCGCCCCTAACGTAGGGGATGCGCTGGCAGCCATCAAAAGGACGGTTTATGAGGACCATTCTTTAACCATGGACCGGGTCCTTGCCCTTTGTGAAAACAACCTGGAAGGGGACGGGGAAGCGCTGAAACTGCTGAAAGAAGTGCCGAAATTCGGGAATAACGATCCTTATGTGGATGATATCACCAGGGATGTGCTGGCGCGTTCCTGCGATTACATCAACAGCCATAGTTCCTATAAAGGGACCAAGGTGACCTCTGCCGCCTTAGCCATGACCATCAACATCCCATTCGGGCAGGTAGTGGGCGCCCAGCCGGATGGAAGGAAAACGGGAGACCCCTTAAGCGAGGGAGGCATTTCCCCTTACCAGGGCAGGAACACGGCAGGCTTTACCTCCACTCTGGCATCGGTTGCCCACCTGGACCAGGTAAAGCTCTGCCATGGCTCGATCTTAAATGTCCGCATGTCGAAAGGGGCGGTTTCTTCCCGGCAGAACCTGGCCAAGTTTGCACAGGCAGTTTCCGCTTTCTGCGATATGGGAGGGAACTTGGTGCAGTTTAACTTTGTGGATACAAAGACGCTCTTGGACGCACAGGAGCATCCGGAAAACTATAAGGACCTGCTGGTACGGGTGGCTACATACAGCGCGTACTTTGTCGAGCTGAGCAAAGACCTGCAGGATGATATTATCCGGAGGTATGAATTCCAGGAATTATAAGATCATCCCTAGTGGTTTAATTCCTCTGCAGGGACAAGGAGGCGGAAGTGGTTTTTCTGGTAATCCAGGATCCCTTCCGCTTTCATTTTGGAAAGTTCGTTCGACAGGGCGCTGCGGTCCGCGTTCAGGAAGTCTGCCAGCTGCTGGCGGTTGAAGGGGATATCGAAATAGGAATTTCCCTGTTTTAATGCTTCAGAAGACAGGTAAACCAGCAGCTTGTCCCGGAGCGTATGCTGGGTGACATAGGTGAGCTTTTCGTTGAGCCGGATGTTCCGGGAAGCCAGGAGGGAAACTAAGTTGTCAATCAGACTGGCGTGGAACTGGCAGGTAGACTGGCACATGTGCAGGACTTTTCCGACTTCGAGAAACAGGACAGAAGATGGCTGGGATGCGCGGACATTGACGCTCATGGTCCCACGAGGGGAAGCGGCATAGCTTTCCCCGAAGATGTCACCGGGGAGGATGGCGGCTACGATGCTGCGCCCGCCCCAGTAGTCATAGCGCTCAATCTGCGCGCTTCCGGATAAAAGGAGCCCTACATTGGAAATATTTTCACCGGCGCGGTAAATCAAGGCATCCTTTGGATAAGATTTTTTCTGACCTGAAATGCAGGGGAGGAGGGAATGGAGGTCTTCTTCCTTTATCCCCTTGAAAAGGACGGCCTCCCGGATCGCAGGCCAGTCCTCCTCTTCCAAAGTCCCTAAAATTGCAGTGTTTTTCGCTAACTGGAATTTTTTAGCCACGTCTGTAGATAATGCTCCCATCTTTTCATCTCCTCCTTTTTCTTTCGGGCGGCTCGGTAAATGATATTAGCCAGGCAGCCAGGCGGCTTCTTCCTAAAACGTCATCGAAAGGGTGATGACGCAGGCCGCGTCTTCGTGCAAAGCATGAATTTTCATGGCAGGACCCTCTGACTTACAGGGTAACATTTCGTAAAATGACATGCAATGGCAGCAAAGGAAGAAAGGCTGTCCATGCAAAAGGCTGTTTTCGGGCAGGGGGAAGGAAAGCCCTGTCCCGATATCCTTTTTGCACAGAAAGAAGCAGGCATGCCAGAAACAGAATGGAATGTTGTATTCGCAACATACAAAAACCACTTTAATACATATAATGATAACAGATGGAAAAGGGAAGAGCCTCCTGGTTATGCCGGTTTGCCTGGCCCCTTTAAAGACAGGGGCTGGCTGCTAACGGGATGCATCGTATTATTTTGAATGCATGCTGCCGTGTCCGGGAAGGAGGACATAAACCCACCAGCACGCCGGCCATAAACGGCATAGGACCGTGTCCGGGAAGGAGGACAGAATGGCACGTTTTTATACATTAAGCGCATATGAAACGAGCGCGGAAGATTTTTTTAATGCGCTGCTGGAACATCATACGGACCTGGTTTTGGATATCCGTCTGAAAAACACGAACCAGCTCTGCGGCTTTACGAAGGAAAAGGACCTGGCATATTTTATCCCAAAGATTACAGGGGCAAAATACGTGCATGACGTACGCCTGGCGCCTTCACCGGCTCTTCTGGAGGCTTACCAGAAACATGTGGCGGACTGGGAGGTGTATCGTTCCAGGTACCTGGACGAGATGGAAAAAGCGGATGTTCCGGAGTATTTCAAAGAAAACTATGGGAAGTACCAGAGCATCTGCCTCTTAGGGACGGCAACGAAAAAGAGGAGGAGCCACAGCGAAGCGCTGCTGGAACTTTTGGAAAAAGAAGATAACGGACAGGATAACGAACCAGGGACCAGGTAAGGAAAACTGGTAAAGGATATTTAGAAAACAAGGCAAATCAAAAGAAAGCGTAATGGCATGCGGAAAACAGCCATTACGCCCTTTTTTGTGGCATTGGTTATGAAAAAACAGTCTTGAAGGAGCCTGCCCTGCTTTTGGGCTGGCAGGGCCAAAGCCACTTGGTAAAAAATATTCTTTTCAATAATTACCTGGCTTCGCTGCCGGAAATCTTTTCCACGGCCTTGCCAATGCCCTTCTGAGAGCATTTCCCTACGATGACGGCGAGCAGGGTAGTGATCACCATGTCCGGCAGGGTATTGCCGATGGGCAGGTCCACTGTCATCAGGAAACGGTACAGGAGGAACCCGATGAGCCATACTGCCAGGTTGGACCAGACGAACCTGCGGCCTTCGAAATGCCGGTGCAGGAAATAAAAGTCTGCCACCATGACGGCAGCCATGGGCGCAAAGACCGACCCGATGAAATACAGGAAGCCGGTGATATCGTCCATAGGGAACAGCACGGCCGCGGCCGTGCCAATTACAGTTGCAAGGAGCGCCATCTGTTTCCCGGTAAGCTTTTTCCAGATGGATTCACCGGAAATGCCGGCGGACCAGGCATCCAGGAATGTCGTGGTCACAGTGGAAAAGACGATGATTAAGAGGCTGGCAATGCCAAGGCCTGCTTTTATCATGATCTGCGCGATATCGTCAGAACCGGTAAAGTAGCTGGCGCCCATGCCGATCAAGAACATCCAGGTGCTGACCAGCCCGTAAGTAATGGTGCTCACCAAGGTGGCAGCGCCGGGCTTTTCCGCTTCCCTGGTATAGTCACTGATGACAGGCAGCCAGCTTAGAGGCATAGAGACGGCAAGTTCTACCGCAGCGCCAAAGGAAATGGCATCTGATGGCGTGCCGGCGGCCGCATTTCCGGAGAAGACGATCACGCGGCAAAGGATGATGGTCAAAATAAACAGGAGCAGCATGGCCGCCGTGTTTATTTTCCCAAGGTTTTCAATTCCCACTAAAATCCAGACCAGGATCAGCGCGCCGATAATCAGGCACCATAACCATTTGCCGGTGGGGAATGCCGTATTTGCGGATAATGCGCCATCATAAATCATGATGGCGGTCCAGCCTACCAGCTGGATGACGTTTAAGACGGCAAAGAGGATGCCGCCATGGAAGCCAAAGCTTCTCTTTGCCGTTTCCATGGAGCTTTTGCGGGTTTTTGCCCCCATGTATCCTGCCAGGAAAAACAGGACGCAGCCGATCAGGTGCCCCAGGAGGATGGCGCAGAGCCCTTTCTGGATCCCCAGGGGGGAAAAATAAGTACCGGTAAGGATTTCCGCCAGGGAGATGCCGGCGCCAAACCAGATCAGCCCGTTTTCAAACAGGGAAGTGTGCTTTTTCATGCCTGGCCCTCCTTGTCTGCGTCTTTGGCAGGAGAGGGTTCCCCGGCACTGGAAGGTTTCCGTGTATGGGAAGAAGCCACGGGATGTTCCTTTGAAATGCGGAATTCCGGCGCGGCTTTCCCTTCCGCGTCCAGCACAAATTCACCGGACAGGTCAAAGGCGTGGTTCATGGGGCCGCTTCCTTTGCCTAAGTCCAGCATGGCTGCCAGGGCGCCGGAAATATATTCTTTTGCCCGTTTTACGGAATCCGGCAGGGAGAAACCCTTTGCCAGGTTAGCGGCAATGGCGGAAGAAAGGGTGCATCCGGTGCCATGGGTGTTGGGATTGTCGATGCGTTTGCCCTTGTACCAGGTATAGGTGCCATCCTGGAATAAAAGGTCGTTGGCATCATTTAAATGGTGCCCGCCTTTGAGCAGGACAGAGCAGGAAAAATGAGTGCCGATTTCCCGGGCTGCCTTTTCCATATCCTCCTGGCTGGAAATTTCCATGCCGCTTAAGACCTCGGCTTCCGGGATGTTGGGCGTGATGATTTCCGCCAGCGGGATGAGTTCTTTCTCCAAAGTGGAGATGGCGTCCTCGCTGATCAGCCTGGCCCCGCTGGTAGCTACCATGACCGGGTCCAGCACGATGTGCTGTGCCTTGTAAAAGGTAAGCCGTCCAGCGATGACATGGATCAGGGCGCTGGAAGAGACCATGCCGATTTTTACGGCATCCGGGCGGATATCCGTAAAGACCTGGTCAATCTCGTCCTGCAGGAAGGTGGGCGTCGCGTCTAAGATGCTTTTTACGCCGGTGGTATTCTGGGCAGTTAAAGAAGTGACCGCGCTTTCGGCAAATACGCCGTTGAGCGTCATGGTTTTAAGGTCTGCCTGGATACCGGCGCCTCCGGATGAATCGGATCCGGCGATTGTGAGAGCTGTTTTCATGATTTCCTCCTTTGAAAACACGCATGCGGGAAAGAGTGGTGCCCCCGGTTTCCCGCGTTATGATAAAATTGTTTATTTACAGCCCTTTTGACATAGATCGCAAGGAGGAGCCTGCTTTAACGGCCAGGCTTTCCTTTTATATAAAGGGCGGTAAAATCGGTAAAATAGTAATCTGCCATTTCGAATATCTGCTTACGTTTTTCACTGCTTGCAGCATCCTCCACAGCGGCGGTGGGAAATCCTCCCTTTTTGGCAGAAGAAACGGCCTGCAGGGTATCTTCCACAACCAGTGTGTGGGCAGGAGAGGCAGAAAGGCTGCGGGCGCAGATACGGTAAATATCCGGCTCCCGCTTCGTTGTCCCATAATCCTCACAGAGAAACATGCCTTGGAAAAGGTCCAGGATCCCCAGCCTTTTTAAAGCAGCCGTTTCCAGGGAAGCTTCTCCGATGGTGCATAATGCCATAGGCAGGCCTGCCTTTGAAAATGCCCGGACAAAATTCCCGGCCCCTTTTTTCAAAGGGACCTCATCCTGGTAGAAATCCAGTGCGGTTTCCGAAAGACCGTCCCGGATTTCATCTTCCGAAAAAGGAAGGTGGTAAACCGTTTTTAAATAATGGACGCTTTCCGCAATGGTCATGGGGAATAAAATATCCCTCAGCCCATTTTTCGGCTTTTTCCCGCATTTTTCCAGGTAAATTGCCCCCAGGTTGTCCCAGAAGGGCATGGAATCCAAAAGCGTACCGTCAATATCGAAAATGGCTGCCTGGATGCCTTCTTTTAGGAAAAAGGCGGGAATGTTGCCGCCTTCCACCTTCCCGGAATATCCGAAGGAAGCAAAAGGCAGCAAGGGCTCTGCCTGGTTTCCCGGTGCCTTTGATGCATTGGGAACAGGCTGCCTGCTGTTTTCAGGGAAAGCCTTCTTTTCTGTGCTGTTTGAAGGACCTTTCCCTTCTGTGCCTGCCATTTAAGCCTCTTTCCCTTCGTCCGGGCAGCCGCCTGCAGTGGGAGAAGCGCTGTCTTCCGGATGGATTCCCAGGGCGCCTTCGGTATTTCCCAAAAGTTCCCGGGTGGCTGCTTTAATGTCTTTCTGAGCGAAAATGGCAGAGATCACGGCAATGCCTACGATGCCGGAGCCGGAAAGCTCCTTCACGTTTTCCTTTGTGATGCCGCCGATGGCAATGACCGGGATTTTTACTGCCCGGCAGATTGCCTTCAAGGCATCCAGGCTGACATGGTCCGCGTCATCCTTGGAGCCGGTCTGGAAGACAGCTCCCACCCCTAAATAGTCTGCGCCGGCTTTTTCCGCGGCAATGGCTTCTTCTACGGTCTGGGCGGAAACGCCCAGGATTTTTCCGGGGCCGATTTTATCCCTGGCGCAGGAAGCTTCCAAGTCTTTCTGCCCTACATGGACGCCGTCCGCGTCAATTTCCCGTGCCAAATCCACGTCATCATCTAAGACGAAGGGGACATGAAAACGGCTGCACAAAGCCTTGATCTCCAGGGCTTCTTTTTTAAAAGCTTCCCGGCCTAAATCTTTTTCCCGAAGCTGTACAAAAGTAGCCCCGCCTAAAATAGCTTCCTCTACCTGGCTCTTTAAGGACTGCCCGTTTAACCAGCGGCGGTCGGTTACGGCATAAAGGAGCAAGGATTTCGGATCCAATGTCATGTCTGTCCCTCCTTAACGGATTTCATATTTTGCGCCCTCATCCAGGGTCTTTGCATCCATGTTGTAAATCGCGTCAATAATGCGGTTTCGGTAAGTGGAGTTGCCGTCTCCCGGCTGCATGCGGGAAAAGGCGATTTCTCCTGCCAGCCCCATGGTGCAGACAGCGGCGGCGGCAGCCTCCAGGGCATTTCCCGGGTTCGCGGCTTCAAAGGCAGCGCTGATGCCGGAAAGCTGGCAGCCAGTGCCGGTAATGCGGCTCATTTCTTTTCTGCCGTTACGGATCACATAGCAGGTTCTTTCGTCTGCCACCAGGTCGATGGCGCCGGTCATGGCAACGACGCAGCCTGCGGCCTTGGCGAATTCTTTTACGAAGGAAACCATTTTATCCAGGTTTTCCTCGGAAACAGCATCCGCTTCATCCGCGTCTACGCCTTTTGTAGTATGGCTCCCCATGGACAGGGCTTTTAATTCGCTGGCATTCCCCCGGACCAGGGTAAAAGGCACTTCATCCAGGAGGGCAGCGGCGGTATCCGTACGCAGGGCGCTGGCTCCGGCACCTACCGGGTCCAGCACCAGGACATGCCCCAGGGAAGAAGCTTTCTTTGCGGCAATATGCATGGCCTTAATGGAACGTTCATTCAAAGTCCCGATATTGATATTTAACGCGCCGCAGATCGAGGTAATGTCCTCTACATCTTTGGGTTCATCAGACATGATGGGGCTTGCCCCGGTGGCCAGGATCGCGTTTGCCACGTCATTGACCGTGACATAGTTTGTAATATTGTGGACGAGCGGTGAGGATTTCCTCACATTTGTGAAACAGTTGCCGAGCATGGCGACCTCCTTTCAAACAAAAAAGACGCTTCCTATTTGGAAACGTCTTCTATCCGCGGATGATTTCCCTACGTTGGCATTATCCAAATCAGGTTTCGGGTCAGGACGATCCAGTCCACTCTCAGCTCGCTCCAGCGGGCTCCCCGTTTTTATTTTAACACAAGCAGGCGGCATCGGAAGATGCATCTGCGTGCCTTTCGAAATTCTGTACAATACAGCCGGTTTTGTCCGGTTTTCCCAATAAATGCAGAGCCATCCCCCGTTCAAGGAGTGGTATCGGAAGATTCCTTTTCCAGGCTGACCACGACCTGCTTTACCTTTCCCAGGGAATTATAGGTAACAGAAACGGACGTGCCAGTCCCTTCTATTTTCCAGGTATCAACCTTCCCGTCCCCGCTCCTCTGTGCAGGTCCGTAAGCGGTTTCCAGCTGGTTTTGCGTATATCCTTTTAAGTCCTTGTTCGCCTGCACGATGTTTTCTGAAGCAAAAGCAGAAAGCGCAGGCAGCTTTGCCACGTCTTTATGGGGTGACAGGAGGACGTAGCATATCAGGAAAAGGAACAGTATAAAGGATAAAAGGGCGAGGAGGGGGATGCTCCTCTTCTTTATCCTTCCAGCAGGCGGCATCATTTTTTCTTCTGCTTTGCTGCATTCCTGCGCTGGAGGGCAGCCAGCTGCTGCTGCATTTTCTTCTGCTCAGCCTTTTTGCTGTCCTTGTTTTTCTTTCCAAGCTTGCTCAAAACGTTGCATCTCCTTTTCTCTGGAATCATAACCCTGACCGCTATTAAGGGCAGGCTGTCAAAAGGAATTATACCACCCGGCATAGGAAATAAAAAGTTTTTATGTCTTTTCATCGCCCGAAGGGCGATGAAGCAGGCCACGCCGCGCGCGAAAAAGAAAGGGCTTTCAAGCGGATGCCCAAAAGCCCTTTCGATTCAGGAGCCGCGATTTCCGCGGCTGCCTGCTATTTACTTGTCTGCCTGGAAGCGTGCCAGGCATTTCCACTTATGAAAGCCCGCATGCTTTCCGACACTCAGGCAGTTTCTGCTTCTTCCTGTGCAGGAACTTTCTTGTGTTCTTCTGCTTTTAACGGACGGCTTTCCTTCGGGGAATCATCGATCTTCCATGCCAGCAGGGAGCCGATCAGGGAAATAGCGATGAATACGATATAGGCTGCGGTATAAGAACCGGTTGCAGCCAGGACGGCGGCCAGGACTGCGTAGCTGGTTGCTTTCATAATGTTGTAAATCGTGGTGATTACGGTAAATGCCAGCGGGAATTCACGGCGACCGAAAATATTGGTTGTCATGGACGGGGCGAAGTTTGCGGTACCGCCGATGGATACGCCGATGATGACCAGGGAAATGTACATGCAGGCCAGTGCTGCCGGACGGTTTGTGTTAAGAAGCACGGAAGAGAGCACGTTGAAAACGATCCCGGCTGCAAAGAATACGCCGAAGAACGTGGTTGCCCATTTGGTGCCCATCTTCTGGTCCAGGACGCCCCATGCGTAGGAACCTGCGATACCGATGATGGCGCAGACAGATACACAGCTGATGGCGAAGGCCTGTGTGAAGCCCATCTGCATGATCCTGCCTACCAGCTGGGACATGATGCCTACGGTTACCAGCATGAAGCAGCCGAAGCACATGCCTACCATCCAGGTGTCTTTATCACGGAGAAGTTTGCCAAAAGTCCATTTCGGGACATAATTTTCATGTTCTTTGTTATTTGCTTCGATTTCTTCTTTGGAAAGGGGAACGTTATCCGGCGTGCAGCCTACCTCTTCCGGTGTATCACGGATAAAGAAGATGGTGATGATGCCGATTGCAACAGTAGCGGCTCCAAAGAAATCCAGGGAGACAGCCAGGCTGAACTTCGTGAAAAGCTGTGCCAGGATGACAGAAGTAAGGGCAGAAGAGGCATTCATGCCCATGGTAGCCCAGCCAAGTGCAAGGCCCTTTTTCTTCGGGAACCAGTTTGCGATCAAGGTGTTGGCAGCGTGCATGCAGAAGCAGTTGGCACAGGTATAAAGGATGCACTGGAAGATGAAGTAGGCAACGAGGGTGTGGCTGTTACCCATGGCTGCATAAGATAGGCCGCCTACAATCAGCACGCCGATCAGGACTTTCCTTGCTCCTTTTTTCATGATCAGCCATCCCAGTGGCACGCCGACTGCCAGGGCGACATAACCTGCCGGGGTAGACAGTGCCAGAACGGTGTTGGAATCCCAGTTATTTACGTATGAAAATTTCGAAACTAAAAGGTTCAGGCCGTCTGCCTGGGCCCCGTTTGAGATAAACATCAGGATGGCGGCATAAATGATGATCCACCAGCCCCATTTGCCAAAGTTTGAGTTTGCACTGTGTTTGGCGTCAACCGGTTGTTTTTCTTTCTTACTCAATTGTGTGGTCCTCCATTGTTTTCATCGCCAAGGCAGCGATGAAGCAGGTCCTGCCTCTGCGCTTGCACGCATATAAAGGCATTGCCTTCATTAATATTGTGCCTTGTCTTTATATTCTGATACATTATCCGGGGTGATGTATTCCCTCGGTGTATAGACATAATGGTCCGGGACGTTGCCGTTTTCCAATCCTTTTATTGTATCGGCAACGCCTTGCGCAATGTCGGAAGCATCGTTTACGGCGCATTCCGTAATGAGACCCTTCTGTACCAGTTCGATGGATTCTTTGGATGCAGTGATCGTATAAATCTGTATGGGCTCTGTCCTGCTGGACTCTTCGATCGCCTCGATGGCGCCGGCAGCAAATTCGCTGTCATAACAGATGACGGCATCGATATCGTCATAATTTTTCAGATATTTCTGCATGATGGATTTGGCCTTCGTACGGCTGGCGCCGGCATAATCCGTAGCCAGTAGGGTATAGTTGGAATAGTAGGACAGGGTCTTTTCAAAACCCTGTTGCCTTAGGACATAATCCTGCTGTACTAAAAATCCGGAAATGCCTACAATGTTGAGCCCTGCAGAACTGCCGTTTTTCTTGATCATGTCCGCCGCAAGCTGTCCGGCCAAAGCTTCCTGGTCCTGCCCTACATAGGCAGCGACATTGGGGAAAGCAGAGGAGGTAGCGTCTGTGGCAGCCATAATGACGGGGATCCCGGCATTATGGACTTTTTTGACCCAGGTATCTGCCATGCTTTTATCCCCCGCGAAGATTACCATGTAGTCCGGGTTGTCTCTGATTAATTGTTCGATTTGTGTGGATTGTGTGGAAGTGACGCCTCCGGCGGATAAACCATCAAACTCCCATTGGTTGTCCGCGCACATCTGCTCCATCTGGTCCCAAAGGGCTCCTGCCCATGGGGAAGCATCTCCGGACCCGATGGCGGAGTAGGCGATTTTTAACCCTCTGGTGTCTGCGGAGGATGATGCCTGCCCGGAAGCACTGGCGCTTTCAGAGATTGGTGGTGACGCAGAGCCGGATGCAAAGCGCATTTCATAAGCTGTCTTTTTCTTCCCGCATCCGGCAATCAGGAAAAGCGCCGAAAACAGGAGCAAGACCAGCAAAGCCCTGTAAATCTTTTTCATTTGCCCCTCTTTTGTATCGTAAGGAGGGACCCGAATCAAACGGGGAGGCTTCCTTACGATGCGCGATTTGGAATGCGGCGTTTCCTGCCATGCCCATTTCCCGGCCTTGGCAGAATGATGGAAGAAAAGCTGCCAGAGGAAATAAGTTTAGGCACAAACATCAGCATTGCTTTCACTTTTTAGTGCAACTCCACATATTATAAACAAAATATTACAAAGAAGTAAGCAGAAGATAGAAATTCGTGAAACTGCTGTGAACGGGGGAACGGGAAGAGTTTGCCAACTATTTGACAAATGTAAGAAGCCCGAAAAACAAGGGAAAGTTAAATTCCTGTCAAAATAATCCATAGGACGGAATTTGTTTACATTTACTAATTAGAAAAGATAAACCACCATAAAAAGCCCGATATCAATAAGAAAAAACTAATAAGACGCAGGTGACAGTTTGCGGAGATTTTTCTGTGCATAAATGGTAAAAAAGTGGAAAAAAGTGTAAAAACATTACATTGAGGGCAAATCGTCAGAATGTTAAAATTTAATGAGAAAAAACGGGACAATTAAAAACAATCTAAAAGGGAGATGAGTATTTATGGGCAAAATAGAAATCCCTTATGGCCTTCCCGATGCCGGAGGAGTGCAGAACCGGCCGGAAAAATTGGAGCTTCCGCCTTTTGGCGCCCCTCCGGGACCAGATGGAGAAGCCGCGTTCCCGCCGCCTCCACCAGGACCGGACGTGCCGTTCCTTCCGGCGGTTACGATAGGGAAAGACGGGGTAGTGGAAAAGCCGGTAGAAGAGGCATCTTTGTCTGGCAGTTTTTCAGAAGGAGAGGCAAAGGATGTTTCCATCCAATGCAGCCGCCCGGGGATTAACGGCATCTACATCAAAGACGGCATCCATTATGAAATGGAAAACGTGGAGATCCGTTTCCAGGGAGACGGATTTAATGACTTTGATGGCAATGGCGCGGGGATTGAAGCAGCAGGAAATACAGACGTTGTCCTGGAAGATGCCATGGTGGAGACCACCGGCGTCATCCGCCCCTGCACAGTAGCCAGGGATTATGCCACCCTTACGGTAAGGAACGCGGTCTTAGTTGGAAATGGCGGCACGCTGAAGCCGGATGAGCCCAGAAGGCCAGGGCCGGGGATGCGCCAGCCTCCGGAAGGGCTGGGGATCGGTGGCAATTGCAGGACCCATCTTTCCATGGGCAATTCCCATGCCTATTTCTATGACAGCAAAATTATCGCGGATGGATGGGCAGCTTTGAGTACGGATGCCTGCAAAGGGGACCTTTACCTGGAAGCCAATAACTGCGAGGTCATCGTGAGGCATTCCGGCTATGCGACTTATTCCGACAACGGGGCCTACGTTGTGCTGAATAGCTGCAAGATGGATACTGAAATCGGCGCGATCCTGGCGGGGGAATGCATGGCAGAGATAAATCACTGCAAAGTAGAGGCAAGGGACTGCCTCGCCATGGTCCATTCGGTTATGGGGAATACCAGCGAAGTAGGGCAGCTTTCGGTCACAGGCGGGAATATCCATACCGGGAAAGAGTGCATCCGCGTCAAGAGCCAGAATGCCTACCTGGACCTGCGCAGCGCGGCGCTCCAGTCCGACAGCGGCGTCCTGCTTCATTCCATTGTAAACCCCGATGCCTTTGCTACAAAGGTGAAAGAAGGGGAGAAAGTATACGGGATAAAAGCGGTTCTGTCCGATATGGATCTCTCCGGCGACCTCGTCCATGAGGATACGGACCGTACCATGACGGTATGCTTAAAGCATACTTCCCTTACAGGAGGCGTGCAGGGCGCCATCCTCTGCCTGGATGGGGCAAGCATCTGGACGGCGGATAAAGAGTCCCAGGTTTTCCTGAAGAAAGACGGGGAAGAGCAGGGACAGGTCGATGCCCTGGAAGGGGTTGTCATCCATGCGCAGAGCGATTACCTGCCGGAAGGGGAAACGATCCTGCCTTCCGGCGGAAAGCTGGCAGTAGGGTAATCCGGCTGCTATTCCATAAGGCGGGTGCCTGTATTCTCGAGATGCTGTATGGGACCAAGGCAAGCACGAAAATAAAAAGGGAAAAAGAAGGGAAAGCGCCTTTTGGTTGGCTGCCGTGGTCATGGCTTTGACCCGGCCAGCGTTCCATTAGGGTGCTTTCCCTTTCTTATGATGTACTAGCCGCATCGTCCTATACTACCGCATGGCAAGGTGGTGACGCA
>CADBRV010000055.1 GCA_902797185.1 uncultured Lachnospiraceae bacterium | reverse complement strand
GGCGTGGCTCATTGATTATTCTTTTCCTGTATCTTCGGCATCGCGGTCCGGATTCTCGCCAGGCTGCCCACCGGAAACGGTTTCCGTCTCTTCCGAAACTTCCGCGTTTTCTTCCGGCGCAATTTTGACGCCTTCTTCCGGAACGCTTTCGGTTCCTTCTTCCGGCGTATCTTCCGCCTTGCTTTCCGAAGCAGGCTTTTCCGGTTTTACCCAGCTGCGCTCATCCATCTCGCATTCTTCCACCGCGTCCGCGATCGTGGACTGGATGGCTTCCTCCCGTTCTTCATCAGACGGGTGGCGGTCCTGGAACAAAGCTTCGAACTCTTCCTGGGTGATCTTTTCCTTTTCCATCAGGAGCTCGCAGCTCTTTTCCAATACGTCCCTGTGCTCCAGGATGATCTCTTTCGCACGGGCATAGGATTCGTCGATGATGCGCTTTACTTCCTCATCGATCTGGCGGGCCGTCTCATCGCCATAGGATTTGGCGTGGGCCAGGTCGTAGCCGATAAAGACATCGTCATCATCAGAACCGTAAGTAATAAGGCCGACCTTGTTGGAGAAGCCGTACTTGGTCACCATGTCCCTGGCCATCTTGGTGGCCTGCTTGATATCCTGGGAAGCGCCGGTGGTAATGTCTTCGAGCACCAGCTCTTCTGCCGCACGCCCGCCTAAGGATACGATGATTTCCTGCAGCATGCGCCCGCGGGTCATAAACATTTCATCCCTGCCCGGAAGCGGCATGGTATAACCTGCGGCGCCGGTACCGGTGGGGATGATGGAAACCGTGTAAACCGGTCCTACATCCGGCAGCACATGGAACAGGATGGCATGGCCGGATTCATGGTAAGCCGTAATCCTCTTTTCTTTATCGGAAATGATATGGCTCTTCTTTTCTGCCCCGATGCCAACCTTGATGAAGGCCTGGGTAATGTCTGCCTTGGTCAGGTAGCTTTCATCTCTTTCTGCTGCCAGGATGGCGGCTTCGTTCATCAGGTTTTCCAGGTCCGCGCCGCTGAAGCCGGCGGTGGTCCTGGCTACTTCTTCCAGGTCCACATCGTCCCCCAGAGGCTTGTTCCTGGAATGTACCCGCAGGATTTCCTCCCGGCCCCGGACGTCAGGCCTGCCTACCGCGACTTTACGGTCGAAACGGCCTGCCCTCATCAATGCCGGATCCAGGATATCCACACGGTTGGTGGCTGCCATGACGATGATGCCTTCGTTTACACCGAAGCCGTCCATCTCTACCAGGAGCTGGTTCAGGGTCTGCTCCCTCTCGTCATGCCCGCCGCCAAGGCCGGTGCCACGGCGCCTGCCAACAGCATCGATCTCGTCAATAAAGATAATGCAGGGCGCATGGTCTTTTGCTTCCTGGAAAAGGTCACGGACACGGGATGCGCCCACGCCTACGAACATTTCCACGAAATCCGAACCGGAAATGCTGAAAAACGGCACTCCTGCCTCTCCTGCCACTGCCTTGGCCAGCAGCGTCTTGCCGGTACCGGGAGGGCCTACCAGGAGGACGCCCTTGGGGATCCTTGCCCCTAGCCTGGTATATTTTCCGGGATTTTTCAGGAAATCCACGATTTCCTTTAACTCTTCCTTCTCTTCCCTAAGGCCTGCCACATCGGAAAACGTGACTTTGTGGTCTTCCCCCTGGGTCATGGAAGCCCGGCTCTTGCCGAAATTCATCATCTGGCCGTTGCCATTCATGGATGCGGCTGCCGCGGCCTGGCGGTTCAGGAAGACGAAGAACAGGATGACGATAGCCAGCATCACAAACAGCGGGATGTTGTCCGTCAGCCAGTTCCCCTGGGGCACTTTTTCATAGTAGTAGTGCGTAAACCCTTCGTCATCCATCCGCTTCTGGACCGCGTTTACGTCCGGGACATTGACCGCGTAGGTCTGGTCGTCCCCCTTGATGGTCACTTCCAAAGTGCCGGTGGGTGCCGTCTTGCTCTGGGAAATAATGACATTTGCTACCGTCCCGTCTTCCATCTGCTGTTCAAACTTCGGAAGGGACAATTCCTGGTCCCTGCCCTGGCTGCTGCTGAATACGAAATACGCTGCAAAGATCAGGATCACAAGGACGAGGTAAAATCCTAAATTAGATGACCTAGACTTTTTCAACCATCTTCCTCCCCATTAATCATCCTCCAGGTGCATCACGCCGATATAAGGAAGGTTCCGGTATTTCTGGGCATAGTCCATGCCATAGCCTACTACGAATTCATCCGGTACCTCGAAACCTGTATAATCCACCTTGACATCATCCACCACCCTGCGTTCCGGCTTGTCTAACAGCGTGCAAAGGTGCAGGCTGGCAGGCTTGCGGTGGCGGAGCGTCTTCATCAGGTAAGAAAGCGTACGCCCTGTATCAATAATATCCTCCACAATCAGGACGTCCTTGCCTTCCAGCGGTTCGTCCAAATCCTTAATAATTTTTACGATGCCTGTCGAACAGGTCCCATCTCCATAGCTGGAAACCGACATGAAGTCCATGGTAACCGGCACTGTGATATGCTTTGCCAGCTCGGTCGCGAAAAAGACGCTGCCTTTCAGGATACCGATCATATGCACGGTTTTCCCCTCGTAATCCTTGCTGATCTTTTCTCCCAGCTCACGGATCCTGCTGTCTACTTTTTCTTCATCAATCATGACGGAAACTCGTTCACTCATTTTTTCTGCTCCTCTTCCAGTACTTCCAACTTCAAGACCCTGGAAGTCCTTTTTGTCACCCGGCAGTCAAAGCCAATCCTGCCTCCTACAATCCAGACGACATGCCTTTCATCTGCTACTATTGGCACCTCGTCCCGCTTCCACGCCGGTATCCTGCTGTCTGAGAACCAGCGTTTTAATTTTTTCCGATGCCCCTGCGCGTCCAGGATGAAATAATCCCCCTCCCGGCGGGTCCGCAAAGACAAACTCCCTGTTATTTTATCATAATCTAAATATTTCGTATACATTTCTTCTTTATTAATAGCGGAATCCGTCAGCTGTTCCCGGGGTAAAAGGGAGGCATGAAGGCGGAAGGGAAGCATGCTTTCTGTATATATATATGCAAGTTTCTGCCCTTGCCCTGCCATCTCAGCCAGCATTTCCCGGCCTTCTGATTCCGGCAGCAGGTCCTGGCCAGGTCCTTCCGCATCAGGCGGCATGCCCACTCCCTTCGCTGCAGAAAATTTTTCCTTCCCGTTAAAACAGGCTGCTTTTTCCAGGATTTCCTTCCGCAAAGCTGCTTCTTTCAGATCCTGCAGGCTTCCCTGGAACAGGCGGATGCTGCCATATTCCTTTACCGCCGTCATCCCATAGGGCAGGTCCGCCCTGCTGCCTGCCGGCTTCCCGGCCAGGCCATCCAAGGCGCTGATATGCCTTTGCGTCAGGTCCTTCCTGTGCCCGCACGCCTTTTCCATGGCATCCATCAGGACATAACGCCGCAGGACCTCCGGCAGGGCGTCCAAAGCCTGGCAGTCCAGAAGGAGGCTCCTCCCTTCCTTATGGAAAATGCCCGCTTCTTCTTTCTGTGCCTGCCTGGCCAGATAGCGGTCCGCTTCCCGAAAATACCCAGCGCTCCTGGCCAGGTGGGCAGATGCCCCGGGCTGGATGGATTCCAGAAGGGGCAGCACCTGCTGCCGGATCCGGTTCCTGCTGTAGTCCGCCTGCAGGTTGGTGGAATCCGTCCGCCAGGAAACGCCGTTTTCAGACAGGAAGCTTTCGATTTCTTCCCTTGTTGCCCAAAGAAGGGGGCGGATGATGCTGCCCCTTTTCGGAGGGATCCCGCCGGCACCTGCAGGGCCGCTCCCCCTGAGGAGCTGGAACAGCATGGTCTCCGTGTTATCCTCCTGGTGGTGGGCCACGGCGGTTTTTGTATACCCTTCTTCCCGCGCACAGCTTTCAAACGCTTTGTAGCGCAGGACCCTTCCCGCTTCTTCCTCTGTCATTTTGTTTTCCTTCGCAAAGGCAGGAACATCAAAGGAACGCAGGTAAAACGGGACCTGCATCTTCCCGCAGCACTCTTCCACAAACTCCGCGTCCTCCCGGGCTTCCTTCCCCCGGATGCCGTGGACTACATGCATGGCGCCGCAGGAAATGGAAAGCTCCTCCTCCAGGGCATGGAGCGCCAGGAGCAGAGCCATGGAATCTGCCCCGCCGGATACGCCGATGAGCACCTTGTCGCCGGGATCAAGAAGCCTTTCCCTGCAGATATAACTCTTTACTTTTCGAACAAAATTATCCATACGGATAATATAGTAAAGTATTCGGGAAAATTCCAGCAGGCACAGGGCAAAAAAACAGAGGCATCTATAAAAAGAAGCCTCTGCAAAAGATCGAAACTATTTTTCCAAAGCCGCTCTCCACCAGGACACACGGCTGCTTGGAATCCGGAATCCGGTCTTTCCCATAATTGTTTATAAACCAGTATTTCTCAAACTTATTTGGAATCTGACGAACGGAAAATCGTCTCTCCCGGGAAGACCAGTCCCAGCTTGTCCCGGGCTACCTGGATCGTGTAAGCATCTGTGTTTACATAATCCTTATAATTCTCGATTTCGCCCTTCTCCTGCTCCTGTTCTTCTTTCTGCTGCTGGAGCTGCGCGATCTGCTGCCCGTACTGCTGGTCCTCCTTGTAGAGGGACAGGCATTTGAAAGAAAGGACCCCCACCAGGGCCACTACGATTACGCCTACACTTGCATATGCCATCTTTTCCTGGCGGCGCATCCGTTTTTTCTTTTTGTTCCTCTGTTCCTTCTGCATGGGGTCTCCCAACTGTGTCCCGGATTTCCCGGACACTGTAACGTTTACATAATATATCGTAAGGAGGGACCCGATCCAGTGGGAGGATCCCTTGCGATGTACTAGCCGCATCGTCCCATGTCGTCACCCGAAGGGTGGTGACACAGGCCACGCCCTCACGCGAAGCGTGATCTTTCATGGCGTGGCTTTCCTTAAGGACGATTGGGAATGCGGCGTCTGTCCAAAGATTATTTCCTATTGTATCCCCATTTCTTTGGAAAAACAATCACTTTTTCCGGATGGGACAGATTTTCCCTTCAGCCTGTTTAAGGGATATATTCATAAAGGGATTCCGCGTTTTCCTTTCGTACCGTTTCCTCAATCTCCTGGACCCTTACCTTTACGGTACGGTTCCCGAAAGCGATCTCGATCACGTCCCCCTTTTTCACCTGGGCGGAGGCTTTCGCCGCCTTCCCGTTGATGGTGACACGTCCCGCGTCACAAGCTTCATTTGCCGTGGTGCGCCGCTTGATCAGGCGGGACACCTTCAAATATTTATCCAGGCGCATGCCTTCCTCCAGCTTTCTTTAACCTATATTCCATCACCCGGAAGGTGATGAAGCAGGCCGTGCCCGCGCACGCAGTGCGCATTTTCAAGGCACAGCTTTCTCTCCACATTACATCACCGTAAAAAGAAAGAAGCTGCCCGGCCGGGGCAGCTTCCCTTCTTAAAACCAGTTCCTGTATGCCCATGGCGGGCGCCTGCAGGAAGCCGGGATTATTTATTATTAACGGTATCCTTCAGGGCTTTTCCTGCCTTGAATTTCGGTGCCTTGGAAGCCTCGATCTTCATGGTCTTGCCAGTCTGGGGATTTCTGCCTTCCCTTGCTGCCCTCTCAGATACTTCAAACGTACCGAAGCCAACCAGCTGCACCTTTTCGCCTTTTTTCAGTTCATCTGCCACTACATCGGTAAATGCCTGTACAGCTGCTGCAGCGTCTTTTTTTGACAATTCAGCCTTTGCAGCAACGGCGGCAATCAGTTCTGTTTTGTTCATGTTACAATCCTCCTGTAAAATACTCATTTCGGCACGCAGTACCAAAACCCATGCCCTATTTATAAAGGTTTTTCTTCCTCTTGTCAAGGAGAAGCGGCGCATTCTCGGGCTTTGCGGCACTTTTCCCTTAGAGAAAGGATCCCGCCGCGGGAGCCCCGCCGTGCTTCGTTATTTATGCCAGGTAATTACCAGGGGCAAGTTTTTCCGTTGATGCCGGGATGCCTCCGACTGGCCCAGAGGGCCCGGCAGCACGAAGCATCCTTCCGCACTATGCCAGGTATTTCCCTACATAGCTGTCCAAAGCTCCCTTGAGCGCTTTTTCTTCCTCTTTCGCGTTATCGAAGGAGCTGCCCTTTACGCCATAATAGATCTTGATCTTCGGCTCTGTGCCGGAAGGCCTTACGCAGGCCCATGCGCCATTATCCAGGTCATAATAAAGCACCTTGGACTTCGGGAGCCCGGTAGGCGTCACTTTGCCGCTGGCAAGCTCCAGCACCTCTCCGGTCTGGTAATCCCGTTTGGAAAGTACCTTCCATTTCCCGAAGGACTGGGGGACATCCTTTTCCAGGACATCCATGACGGAAGCGATCTTTTCCAGCCCTTCCTTGCCTTCCAGCGTGATGGACTTTACTTCGTCTACGTAATAGCCGCTGCGCTCATAAATGGATACCATAAGGTCCCAAAGGTTCTTCCCCTGCGCCTTATAGTAAGCAGCTGCCTCGCAGAGGATCATGCTGGCTGCCACCGCATCCTTGTCCCGTGCGTATGTGCCGGGCAGACAGCCGTAGCTTTCTTCCATGCCGAACAGGTAAGTGCCTTTCCCTGTCTGTTCAAATTCCAGGATCTTGCGTCCGATCCATTTAAAGCCGGTCAAAACTTCCACCAGTTCCACCCCATAATGGGCGGCAATGGCATCCATCAGGTTCGTGGAAACGATGGATTTGATGATGGCGCCATCCTTCGGGATTACCTTTTTCTGGCTCATGATGTATTCACAGATCAGCGCGCCGGACATGTTGCCGGTGAGGGTGTGGTATACCCCCTTGTCATCTTTGACACGCACTCCCAATCGGTCTGCGTCCGGGTCCGTGGCAAGCACCAGGTCCGCGTCCAGCTCCTTGGCGTCACGAAGCCCCAGCGCGAAAGCTTCCTCCGCTTCCGGGTTCGGATAGCTGACCGTCGGGAAATCCCCATCCGGCTTCTCCTGCTCTTTTACCACATGCACGTTGGTAAAGCCCAGTTCTTTGAGCACGCGGCGTACCGGGATGTTGCCGGTGCCATGGAGGGGCGTATAGACGACGCATAAATCGTGCTCTTTCCGGATTGCCTCCGGATGGCTTACCAGCTTTTTCAGTTCCGCGATATAAGCATCATCCACTTCCTTGCCGATGATTTCATAAAGCCCTTTTTCCTGTGCTTCTTCCTTGGAAATGGATTTTACGGTATGCAGGTCGGTGATCTTTTTCACTTCATCCATGATACCGCTGTCGTGGGGCGGCGTGATCTGGGCGCCGTCTTCCCAGTAAACCTTGTAGCCGTTGTAATTCGACGGGTTATGGCTGGCCGTAATGTTGATGCCTGCCGTGCATCCCAGATAACGGACCGCATAGGACAGCTCCGGGGTAGGACGCAGGGATTCGAACACGTAGGCCTTGATCCCGTTGGCTGCCAAAGTCCTGGCAGCGGCATCCGCAAATTCCGGGGACATATGGCGGGAGTCAAAGGATATCGCCACCCCTTTGTCCTGGGAACCGCATTTGATGATATAGTTGGCAAGGCCCTGGGTGGCTTTACCCACCGTATAGAAATTCATACGGTTGGTGCCTGCCCCGATAATGCCGCGAAGGCCGGCAGTGCCGAATTCCAGTTCCTTGTAAAAGCGCTCGGTGATTTCTTTTTCATCACCCCGGATCCCTTCCAGCTCTTTCCTGGTTTTTTCATCAAAAAACGGGTCTTCCAGCCACTGCTTGTAAACTTCTTTTGCTTCCATCCTGTCTCCTCCTTCCAGGCTACTGCTGCCCGGCGCCCTGTAAGGCATCTGGGGCCTTGTAACGCTGCACGATATAAGGTAAAAGCACATCTTTCCGGTTTTTATCCGGGTCTTCCAGCACCTTTTCCAGGGCTGCCTGCAGAAGCTCCCCGATCCTTTTCCCTTGGGGGATCCCCACTTCCACCAGGTCCTTCCCTGTCACTGCCAGGTGCTTCAAATCCACGCATTCGTGGCTTTCCTGCTGTTTTTTGTAAATCTTGATATAGTAGTCCAGCCGGTCCATCTTCTGCTGCCTGAGGTACTCGCTCTGGGCCAGCATGTCCGCCCGCTTGACCTCAAACATTTCCGGAAAATAATCCAGCCCGATGCGGCTTAAAAGCCGCCGCACAGAAGCTTCCTTGTAGGCCGGGCGGTCTTCATGCCAGTAAACAAAATGGGTCACCCGGCGCCTGGTTTCGTTATCAAATTTCAGGCGGCGCATGATTTCATCCGTTATGCGCGCCCCTGCTGCCGGATGCCCCTTGAAATGGTCTATGCCGTTGGCGTCTGTGGTATGGCAGGCAGGCTTTCCTACGTCATGGAACAGCATGACCATCCGAAGGATACGGTCTGCACGGATATTCATCAGCGCATGCAGGGTATGTTCCCCTACGGAATACATATGGTGGGGCGTATTCTGGGGCGTATCCATCATGGTATCAAATTCCGGGAGAAAGACCGCGGTAAGCCCCAGGTAATAGGCATCCCGAAGGCGTTCCGGATAAGGGGATACCAGAAGTTTCTCCAGCTCCACCCGGATCCTCTCGGCGCTGACCTTTTTCAAATTCGGCGCCATATCCTTGATGGCATCCCTGGTGGCGTCTTCCAGCTTAAAGCCCAGCTGCCCTGAAAAACGGATTGCCCGCAGCATGCGCAGCGCATCCTCGCCAAATCGCTTTTCCGGATCCCCCACGGCACGGATCAACCCGTTTTCCAGGTCCTTCCTGCCACCGTAAAGGTCCACCAGCCCTCTGTCCGGATGGTAAGCCATGGCATTGATCGTAAAATCTCTGCGCTTTAAGTCTTCCTCAAGGTTCCCCGCAAATTCCACGGATTCCGGATGCCGGCCGTCCAGGTATTTCCCGTCAATACGGTAGGTTGTCACCTCAAAACCCTTTCCATGCAGCAGCACGGTCACGGTGCCGTGCTGGATGCCGGTGTCTACCGTCCTGGTGAATACGTCCTTGACCTGCTCCGGGCGGGCAGAGGTGGTGATATCCCAGTCGTCCGGCTCCCGTCCCAGCAGGCTGTCCCGGACGCATCCGCCCACCGCGTAAGCTTCGAAGCCTGCCGCTTCCAGCCTCCTTATAATCTCTAATACTTCATCCGGCATAAAAATATGCATAAATCTCCATCCGGCCCATCCGTCAAGAGACGCAAAGCGCCACTCGCCGGGAAAAGCTCCCGGCGGCAGCGCTTTTTCTTCTTACGGATTAATAAGCCTTGCCCCAAAATACCAGCTTCTTCGCGGGCTTGCCGCAGCAGACGCATACATCGGAAATCTTTTCCTGTTGAAATGGCATGCATCTGGAAGTCGCTGTCGTATCTTCCTTGATCTTGTTCTCGCAGGCCTCGTCGCCGCACCACATGGCGCGTACAAAGCCCGGCTTGTTTTCAATGGCATCACAGAACTCATCATAATTGGTGGCGTCTGTGATGTGGGAATCACGGAATGCCCTGGCTTTCTCCAGCATATTGTCATGGATTTCCAGAAGCAGTGCCCCTGCCCTCTCTGCTGCCTGGGCGATGGGCATGGTTTCCTTTTCCCGGGTATCCCGGCGTACCAGCACGCACTGGCCTTTTTCCAGGTCCTTGGGACCGATTTCAATACGGATCGGGATCCCGCGCATCTCCTGCTCGGAGAATTTCCAGCCCGGGCTCTTGTCCGAATCATCCACTTTGACACGGATGCCTGCTGCCTTCAGGGCGTCTTTGAGGCCCTGCGCCGCATCCATGACGCCTTCCGCATCCTGGCGGATCGGGATGACCATCACCTGGGTCGGGGCGATCTTCGGAGGAAGCACCAGCCCGCTGTCATCACCGTGCACCATGATAATGGCGCCGATCATGCGGGTCGTCATCCCCCAGGAAGTCTGGTATACATATTTCAGCTGGTTGCTCTGGTCGGTGTACTGGATTCCGAATGCCTTGGCAAAACCATCCCCGAAGTTGTGGCTGGTGCCGCACTGCAGCGCCTTGCCGTCATGCATCAGGGCTTCTATGGTGTAAGTCGCTTCGGCGCCGGCAAACTTTTCCTTGTCGGTCTTGCGTCCTTTGACTACCGGGATAGCCAGGTAATTTTCCGCAAAATCAGCATAGATGTTCAACATCTGCCTGGTGCGTTCTTCTGCCTCTTCCATGGTGGCGTGGGCCGTATGGCCTTCCTGCCATAAGAATTCACGGGAACGCAGGAAAGGACGGGTCGTCTTTTCCCAGCGTACGACCGAGCACCACTGGTTGTAAACCTTGGGCAGGTCACGGTAGGACTGGATCGCGTCTTTATAATAATCACAGAACAGTGTCTCAGAAGTAGGACGTACACAGTAACGTTCCTGCAGAGGCTCCAGGCCGCCCTGGGTCACCCATGCCACTTCCGGGGCAAAGCCCTCTACATGGTCCTTTTCCTTCTGCAGGAGGCTCTCCGGGATCAGCATCGGCATGTAGCAGTTTTCTACCCCGACTTCTTTAAACCTCCTGTCCAGTTCCTTCTGGATATTTTCCCAAATCGCGTAACCTGCCGGCTTGATGACCATAAACCCTTTGACGGAAGAATAAGACATCAGCTCGGCCTTCTTTACCACGTCGGTATACCACTGGGCGAAATCCTCGTCCCGGGACGTGATGGCCTCCACGAACTTCTTCTCTTTTGCCATGACAAAATCTCCTTGTTTTCTGTTCGATATCCCTAGCGATACCTTTGAAAATTTTACCACAACCACATGGCATTCACAAGCAATGAGGGGCAAATGCGGCCGGGGTTACGCGTCCTGCGGCGACATATCCTTTGCCGCAGCCGTGCGGCCGCGCTTCCAATGACGCGCATGCCTGCCGCCCCGGCCACATGGCTGGAAG
>CADBRV010000054.1 GCA_902797185.1 uncultured Lachnospiraceae bacterium | reverse complement strand
GCACGGCCGGGTAATTCGTGAAAGGCCGTTCTTGGAAAAGAAAGGCAAATAGGGAAGAAAAGTGAAAAGTGAAAGTTGTGTGCATAGCAGCGGGAAATGTATGTTAAGATAAATCCTATACATTTTCTAAGGCCAGGCAATGTATTCCGCATCGTACGGGATCCTCTCGCAGAAGGGGGTTCCTCCTTACGATAAAGAATGGTATATATCTCCGGGGAAGGAGGCTTTCTATGACGGGTTTAACCAGTGAGCAGGCACGGGAACGGATGGAAAAAGGGCAGGCCAATGTCCAGGTGGATAAAAGCGCGAAAACCACCGGGCAGATTGTCAGGGAAAACGTCTGCACTTATTTCAACCTGATTTTCCTGGTACTGGCCATCCTCTGTGTCATGGCAGGGTCTTACAACAGCCTGACGTTCCTGCCGGTCATTATTTTGAATACCCTGATCGGCATTGTACAGGAAATCCACGCAAAGAAGGTACTGGACCAGCTTTCCCTGCTGAACCAGCCTACGGCAAAGGCCATCCGTGACGGGCAGCAGCAGGATATCCCGATACACGAACTGGTGCTGGGGGACGTGGTGGTTTTATCCGCCGGCAGCCAGATCCCGGCAGACGCGGAAGTGGTCGAAGGGGAGGCCAATGTCAATGAATCCCTCCTGACCGGCGAGGCGGACGAGATTGAAAAGAAGGAAGGGGATACCCTTTTAAGCGGGTCTTTTCTCGTATCCGGGGAATGCAAAGCGGAACTTACGAAGGTCGGGGAAGACGCTTACGCGGCCCGCCTGATGAAAAAGGCAAAACAGTCCAAAACCAGGGAAGAGTCCCAGATGATCCGTTCCATTAACCGCCTGATCGTGGCAGTGGGCATCGTCATCATCCCGATTGGCATCGTGATGTTCTACCAGGGCTATATTGTCAAAGGGGAAAGCTTCCGCGCTTCCGTGGAAAGCATGGTGGCAGCCCTCATCGGCATGATCCCGGAAGGGATGTACCTCTTGGCCAGCGTGGCGCTGGCGGTTTCGGCGGCGCTTCTGGCAACAAAAAAAGTCATGCTCCACGATATGAAAAGCACCGAGACCCTGGCCAGGGTCGATACCTTATGTGTGGATAAGACCGGGACCATTACCGATACCTCCATGCTGGTGACAGACATTGTAGCGCCATCCGGGCAGGGAGAAGGGAAGCAGGAAAAAGGGGGCATGGAAGATGCCAAAGCCCTTTTGAAACGCTATGCCCGGGCAATTCCCGATGACAATATGTCCATGAAGGCTATTCGGGACTATTTTTCCCTGAAGGCGGAAGAGAAGCGGGAGGGCTGCAGCTTCTACATCCCCTTTGCTTCCAAATATAAATATGGAAGCGTTTCTTTCGGGGAGGAAGGGCAGTACCTGCTTGGTGCCCCGGAAAACGTACTCGGCGATTTGTACGGCCAGTACCAGGAGGAGATCGAAGGCTATGCCGGGAAAGGCCTCCGGGTCATGGTATTTGCGAAATATACAGGGAAGGAGCTGCTGGAAGAAGGCACCCCGCTGGCAAAGGAGCAGACGGTAGAGCCACTGCTTTTTGTGCTGCTGCAGAACCCCATCCGGGAAAACGCGGTGGAGACATTCCGGTATTTTAAAGAGCAGGGCGTGCAGGTAAAGGTGATTTCCGGCGACCATGCCATGACCGTGTCGGAAGTGGCAAAAAGCGCACAGATCCCCGATGCGGAGAAATATGTGGACGCATCTACCCTGAAGACAGACGAGGAGCTGAAGGAAGCCGCTTCCCAATACACGGTATTTGGGCGGACTACGCCGGAGCAGAAGCAGAAGCTGATCCGCGCCATGAAGCGGGAAGGCCATACAGTGGCCATGACCGGTGACGGCGTCAATGACATCCTGGCCATGAAGGCGGCGGACTGCTCCGTAGCCATGGCGGCAGGCTCTGACGCGGCAGTGCAGGCAGCCCAGGTGGTGCTTTTGGATTCGGATTTTTCCCATATGCCCCAGGTCGTATCGGAAGGGCGCAAAGTCGTGAATAACATCCAGCGTTCTTCTATTTTGTTCCTTGTAAAGAACATATTCTCCATGCTGCTGGCGCTGTTCTCGATTGTCAGCGTGATATCCTTCCCGCTGCAGCCGTCCCAGCTGACTTTGATCAGCGTGTTCAATATCGGCATCCCCGGCTTCTTCCTGGCCATGGAGCCCAATGACAAGCCGGTATCAGGGACCTTTTTCAGCAAAGTCATTATCCGGGCCATGCCCGCAGCCCTGACCAATTTTTTTGTGATTTCCATGCTGGTCGTGTTCGGCCGGGTGTTTCAAGTATCCAGCACGGATATTTCCGTGGCGTCTACCTTCCTGATGGCCATTGTAGGCTTTATGATCCTGTTCTATATGACAAGGCCCATGAACCGCTATCATGCCATCGTCGTGTTTTCCTGCATCGCCGGGTTCTGCTTCTGCGCGTACTTTATGCATGATTTGTTTTCCATCCGTTATGTGTCCGAAAAATGTATCATGCTGTTTGTGCTCTTTGCCATCGCCACGGAGCCGTTTATGCGCTATCTGACCAGGGCGGCGGAAGCACTGGAATCTTTTTCGCAGCGCCGGCAGAAAAAGAACAAAAAGCGCAGGAAAGGGTGAATCCACAGGGAAAGACTGGTATAATTGTGGAAAGTGAGAAAACGGGAGGCTCTTTATGGCAAAGAAAGAAACTTTTACGACAAAACAGATGCTGGATTGGCTTGGGTATTACGCGGACCTGGCCAATTTAAATATCGAGCAGGTCAAGATCCTCAATATCTGCGAGAAGATGGGCAATGTGCGGCCAGCCATCGAGATGAACCATTACGTGCTGCTTTTTGCGGATGAATCCCAGAAGGATATCTGCTATGTGCTTTGGGAAGCCGGTCTGGCAAACTGCAAAGTCCTGGTAGGCACAGGCACCGAGCCGGGATCTTCCGTAGACCGCAAGCTGATCCGGGACATGATTGATGACGAATTGTCCGGGCCCACCGCCCTTCTGATCGAGAACCCGGATGCCCATGAATCCTTCAAGATCGGCATCCCGAATGAGAACTTCACGCCGGGGCCCATCAATTATGTGGGCAATGAGATCCGTGCCGTCATCATGAGCAAGCTCAGCGTGGACGCGGAGGACGTGGTCTGTATCGTCACCGGGGAAAGCATCGTCATCGAGGCAGCCATGATGGCCTGGGAAGGGACCATCATCGCCGTGGAGACCGACCAGGGGTCTTTGGTTTCCATGGGGGAGAACGTGGACAAGTTCGGCGTGCATAACGTGGAAATCGTGCCGGACGTAAAGCCGGAAACCCTGCGGAACCTGCCGGAGCCGAGGCTTGCCTTTATCGTGGCTTCCGACAAGATGGAGGAGCAGATCCGCGACCTTTTGAAGAAGAACCCGCATATGCAGTTCATCATTTATACCCTGGAGCTGGATACCCTTTCCAGGATGCAGTCCCTGTTTGAGAAATACGGGATCCGCACCACGGAAGTCCTCCAGATCACGGTGGCAAAGACCAACAAGAAGAGCATGTTCGTGACCCAGCCTACGCCCTGGCTCATCAGCGGTGAAGCGTAATAGGGTGCCACGGGGGATCATAAACAAAAGGAAACAGGCTTAAAGCGGAGATTGCCAAACTATTCCCAAAGCGTATAGAACTACCGGAAACAGGCATTTCCATTCTTGAGGGGCACATGTTACTATAATGACTGTCAAGAGGATGTTCCATTTACATCCCCCTCAAAAAGATGGGACGTTCGAATTGACATGATGCAGATCGAAAATGCATCATCCCCCTTTTCAACTAACAAGTACATAATACCTACTTCCAAAGAAGCCATGCACATCGGGTGCATGGCTTTTTTCGTTGCAAAGGAGTGCCTATTGAATTCAATTTATAGCGGTGCTAAAATGCTATTTAACGTGGGTCAATCTGTCATGACCCGCCGGAAGCTTATCCGGAACGGAAAAAGGCAGCAGAAAAAGAAAACAGCAAATTACCTTAACATGCAGGCTTCTTTCATTTTGATAAGCCATGCCGGGCAAGGGAGCAGGATGCACATTGGCACAGGTCCCAATACCCCAAGGCAGGGCTGCGTTTGAGCCGCCAGGGCAGGACGTAAACAGGGGATGGGAAAGAAGGGCAGCAAGGAGACAATAACAGATGAGTTTTGTAACAAAAATTTTTGGCACGCATAGTGACCATGAGCTGAAACCGGTTAAGAAGATCGTAGACAAGATTGAAAGCTACCGCGACAGCATGAGGGCCCTTACCGATGAACAACTGAGGGGGAAGACCATTGAATTTAAGAAGCGCCTCGCCGACGGGGAGACGCTGGATGACCTGCTTCCGGAAGCCTTCGCGGTAGTAAGGGAAGCAGCCAAGCGTGTGCTGGGCATGGAACATTACAGGGTGCAGCTGATCGGCGGCGTCATCCTCCATCAGGGCAGGATCGCCGAGATGAAGACCGGTGAAGGGAAAACCCTGGTTTCCACCCTTCCGGCCTATTTAAATGCCCTGGAAGGCAAGGGCGTCCACATCATCACGGTCAATGACTACCTGGCCAAGCGAGATGCGGAATGGATGGGAAAGGTCCACGAATTCCTGGGACTTTCCGTAGGCGTAGTTTTAAACGGCATGGAGCGGGAAGAGCGCCAGAAAGCCTATAACTGCGACATCACTTATGTAACGAACAACGAGGACGGTTTCGACTACCTGAGGGACAACATGGCAATTTACGAGAACCAGTTGGTACAGCGGGGGCTCCATTATGCCATCATCGACGAGGTAGACTCGGTATTGATCGACGAGGCCAGGACGCCCCTGATCATTTCCGGGCAGAGCGACCAGTCCACCCGTCTGTATGAGCTGTGTGACGTTTTGGCCAGGCAGCTGCAGAAAGGCGAGGCCAGCCAGGAATTTTCCAAGATGGATGCCATCATGGGCATTGAAGTGGAAGAGAGCGGCGACTTTATCGTAAATGAAAAGGACAAGCTGGTGACGCTGACCCAGCAGGGCGTCAAGAAAGTCGAGCAGTTCTTCCATATCAAGAACCTGGCAGACGCGGAGAACCTGGAGATCCAGCACAACATCAACCTGGCGCTGCGCGCCCACTATCTGATGTTCAAGGACAGGGATTACGTGGTAAAAGACGGGCAGGTGCTGATTGTCGATGAATTCACCGGCCGTATCATGCCGGGGCGCCGTTATTCCGACGGCCTGCACCAGGCCATCGAGGCAAAGGAGCATGTGGATGTAAAAAGGGAAAGCAAGACCCTGGCTACCATCACATTCCAGAACTTCTTTAATAAATATGACAAGAAATGCGGCATGACCGGTACTGCCCTTACCGAAGAGCAGGAATTCCGTGAAATCTACGGCATGGACGTCATCGAGATCCCGACCAACAAGCCGGTGATCCGTGTCGACAAAGAAGATGCCGTTTATAAGACGAAAAAAGAAAAATACAACGCGGTAATCGAAGAAGTGGTCAAATCCCATGAGAAACAGCAGCCTGTACTGGTCGGTACCACCACCATCGAGACTTCCGAGCTGCTCAGCCAGATGCTTCGCCGCAAGGGCATCCCGCACCAGGTACTAAATGCCAAATACCATGAAAAAGAGGCAGAGATCGTTGCCCATGCCGGTGAGCACGGGGCAGTCACCATTGCCACCAACATGGCCGGCCGTGGTACCGATATCAAGCTGGATGACATTGCCAGGCAGGCCGGAGGGCTTCGGATTATCGGCACCGAGCGCCATGAGTCCAGGCGAATCGACAACCAGCTGCGTGGCCGTTCCGGACGACAGGGAGACCCGGGCGAATCCCAGTTCTTCATTTCCCTGGAAGACAACCTGATGCGCCTGTTCGGTTCCGAGAAGATGATCGACATGTTCAACGCCCTGGGCGTTCCGGAAGGGGAGCAGATCCAGCATAAGATGCTTTCCAGCTCCATCGAGAAGGCACAGAAGAAGATCGAGGCCAACAACTTCGGCATCCGTAAGAACCTGCTGGAATATGACGAGGTCATGAACGAGCAGAGGGACATTATTTACGGCGAGCGGCGCAAAGTCCTGGAAGGGGACAGCATGCGCAGCAACATCTTCAACATGATCAGCGAGGTCATTGAAGATACCGTGGACTCCTGCATGTCAGACGATGTGGAGCCCCAGGAGCGGAACCTGGATGAATTAAATGAGATTTTAGTCCCCATCATCCCGATAAGGCCCCTCACCCATGAAGATACAGACAAATTAAGCGTCAGCGAGATCAAGCACAGCATTAAAGAAGAAGCCGGCAAGCTTTACGAGGCAAAGGAAGCCCAGTTCCCGGAGATGGAAAAATTCAGGGAAATCGAGCGTGTCGTGCTGCTGCGTGTCATTGACCAGAAGTGGATGAACCATATTGATGACATGGAGCAGCTGCGCCAGGGCATCGGCCTGCAGGCATACGGACAGAAGGATCCGCTGGTAGAATACAAGCTGGCAGGTTATGACATGTTCGACAGCATGCTTTCCTCTATCCAGGAAGACGTGCTGCGGCTCCTGTTCCACATCCGCATCGAGGAAAAAGTGGAGAGGGAGGAAGTGGCAAAGGAAACCAGCACCAACAAGGACGACGAAGAGCCCAAGACGGTGCGCCGGGAAGCCAAGAAGATCTATCCCAACGATCCCTGCCCCTGCGGCAGCGGCCTGAAGTACAAGTATTGCCATGGCAGAAAGGCTTAAATGGATCATTTTAAATTAGTATCGAAATATAAGCCCACGGGGGACCAGCCACAGGCCATCCAAAAGCTGGTGGACGGTTTCCGGGAGGGCAACCAGTTCCAGACCTTGTTAGGAGCGACAGGGTCTGGAAAAACTTTTACAATGGCCAACGTGATTGCGGAGCTAAACCGCCCCACGCTGGTCATTTCTCACAATAAGACCCTGGCGGCACAGCTTTACGGGGAATTTAAAGAATTTTTCCCGGAAAATGCGGTGGAATTTTTTGTTTCTTATTATGATTATTACCAGCCGGAGGCGTATGTCCCCCAGACGGATACCTATATCGCGAAGGATTCCGCTATTAATGAAGAAATCGACAAGCTGCGGCTTTCGGCGACGGCATCCTTGATCGAGAGGCGGGATGTCATTATTGTATCCAGTGTTTCCTGCATCTATGGCTTGGGATCCCCTGTGGATTTCCGCAACATGATGGTATCCCTGCGCCCGGGCATGGAAAAGGACCGGGACGAGGTCATCCAGCAGCTGGTGAATATCCAGTACACCAGGAACGAGATGGATTTTAAGAGGGGCACGTTCCGCGTCCGGGGCGATACGCTGGAGATCATCCCGGCGGACCAGTCCGACGAGGCTATCCGGGTGGAATGGTTCGGCGACGAAATCGACCGGATCTGTATCACCGATGTCTTAACCGGCAAGGTCAAGGAAGAGAGGGAGCATGTGGCGATATTCCCGGCTTCCCATTATGTCGTCCCCCAGGAGAGGATCGAGCTTGCCACCAAAAATATCGAAAAAGAGCTGGCGGAGCAGGTCCGCCATTTCCAGAGCGAGGACAAGCTCCTGGAAGCCCAGAGGATCAGCGAGCGTACCAATTTCGATATCGAGATGCTCCGGGAAACCGGCTTCTGCAGCGGCATTGAAAATTATTCCCGCCACCTGGCCCTTCGTCCGCCAGGCTCTACGCCGGAAACCCTTCTGGACTATTTCCCGGAGGATTTGATGATCATGGTGGACGAGTCCCATATGACGATCCCCCAGATCCGGGCGATGTACCATGGGGACCGTTCCAGAAAGGAAACATTGGTAAAATACGGGTTCCGCCTGCCTTCCGCCATGGACAACCGGCCGCTTAATTTTGAAGAGTTTGAAAGCCATATCGACCAGATGCTCTTCGTTTCGGCGACCCCGGGAGAATATGAAAAAGAACATGAGATGCTTCGCGCCGAGCAGGTTATCCGCCCCACGGGCCTTCTGGACCCGGAGGTGGAAGTGCGCCCTGCCACCGGCCAGATCGACGATTTGGTGGGCGAGATCAAGAAAGAGACGGCGCAGGGCGGCAAGATCCTGGTGACCACTTTGACCAAAAAGATGGCGGAGGATTTGACCGAATACCTGAAGGAAATCCAGATCCGGGTGCAGTACCTGCATTCCGATATCGATACCATGGAGCGGACCGAGATCATCCGCAACCTCCGGCTGGACAAATTTGACGTGCTGGTGGGCATCAACCTGCTCCGGGAAGGCCTGGATATCCCGGAAGTCACCCTGATCGTGATTCTGGACGCGGACAAGGAAGGGTTCCTGCGTTCGGAAACCTCCCTGATCCAGACCATCGGCCGTGCCGCCCGTAACGCAAAGGGACATGTCATCATGTATGCAGACCAGATGACGGATTCCATGCAGCAGGCCATTTCCGAGACCAGGAGGAGGAGGCAGATCCAGGAAGCTTATAACAAGGAGCATGGCATTACGCCCAAGACCATCCAGAAGGAAGTCCGGGACCTGATTTCCATTTCCAAGAAAGTGGCGACACAAGAACTGCGGTTCAAGAAGGACCCGGAGTCCATGAACAAAGGAGAGCTGGACAAGCTGGTAAAAGACGTGCGCAGGAAGATGGAGCGGGCAGCCGCAGACCTGGATTTCGAACAGGCCGCATCGCTCCGTGACCAGATGTTCTCTTTGAAGAAAATGCAGGAAGAGATGGCTGGAGAGAAAAAGTGAAAGCAAGAGACTTTATAAGGATAAAAGGTGCAAGGGAGCATAACCTGAAAAACGTGGACGTGGACATCCCAAGGGACTCTTTGGTAGTCTTCACCGGGCTGTCCGGTTCCGGCAAATCCTCCCTTGCTTTTGATACGATCTACGCGGAAGGGCAGAGGCGGTACATGGAATCCCTCTCTTCCTATGCGAGGCAGTTCCTGGGGCAGATGGAAAAGCCCAAGGTGGAAAGCATTGACGGGCTCTCCCCTGCCATTTCCATCGACCAGAAATCCACCAACCGCAACCCCCGTTCCACGGTAGGCACCGTGACGGAAATTTATGACTATTTCAGGCTCCTGTATGCCAGGATCGGCATCCCCCACTGCCCCAACTGCGGGCGGGAGATCAAACGCCAGTCCGTGGATGAAATGGTGGACCTGGTCATGAAGCTGCCGGAGGGCACCAGGGTGCAGATCTTAGCACCGGTGGTGCAGGGCAGGAAGGGGCGCCATGAAAAGCTCCTGGAGTCCGCCAGGAAAAGCGGCTATGTCCGGGTGCGCATTGACGGCAACCTCTACGACCTCTCCGACGATATCCAGCTGGAAAAGAACCGAAAGCACGATATCGAAATCGTGGTAGACCGTCTAAAAATCAAACCAGGCATAGAAAAGAGGCTGACGGATTCCGTGGAAACCACGCTGAAACTTTCCTCGGGCTTGCTTCTGGTGGACGTGATGGGCGGGGAGCCTATGCTGCTCAGCCAGAGCTTTTCCTGCCCGGTATGCGGCATTTCGATCCGGGAAATCGAGCCCAGGAGCTTTTCTTTTAATAACCCATATGGAGCCTGCCCGGTTTGCTCCGGCCTGGGATATAAGATGGAATTTTCCGAAGACCTGATCGTGCCCAACCGCAAGCTCAGCATCCGGGAAGGCGCTATCGCCGTATTGGGCTGGCAGTCCGCCGGCAAGGATGGCAGCTTTACGAACCAGACTTTGAAGGCCTTAAGCGAGGCTTACCATTTCAGCCTGGATACGCCCTTTGAAGAGCTTTCCCCGGAAGTCCAGGACATGCTGTTCCATGGCGCGGACCGGGAAGTGGAAGTCCATTACGAAGGGCAGAGGGGAAGGGGCGTTTACCCCATCCAGTTTGAAGGGATTATCCGAAACTGCCAGCGCCGCTACCGGGAATGCTACTCGGACCGCCAGAAGCAGGAATATGAATCCTTCATGGAGATCACCCCCTGCGAAGCTTGTGGCGGCAGGAGGCTGAAGCCGGAAGCTTTGGCCGTGACTGTAAGCGGTAAAAATATTTATGAAATCACGTCCCTTTCCGTAGCGGACTTAAAAGAATTTTTAAAGGACATGGAGCTGTCCGACCGCCAGAAGCTCATCGGGGAGGAGATCCTCAAGGAAATCCGTGCCCGGGTAGGCTTTTTGTCTGACGTGGGATTGAATTACCTGACCTTGTCCCGGATGACGGCCACCCTTTCTGGCGGCGAGGCCCAGAGGATCCGCCTGGCTACCCAGATCGGTTCGGGCCTGGTGGGCGTGCTTTATATCCTGGACGAGCCCAGCATCGGCCTGCACCAGAGGGACAACGACCGGCTCCTGGCCACCCTGAAACATCTGCGGGACCTGGGTAATACGGTCATCGTGGTAGAGCATGACGAGGACACCATGCGTGCCGCCGACTATATTGTGGACGTAGGTCCCGGCGCCGGCTCCCATGGCGGCGAGATCGTGGCAACCGGCACCGCGGAAGACATCATGCGCTGCGAACGTTCCATCACAGGCGCTTATTTAAGCGGAAAAAAGAAGATCCCGGTACCGGAAAAGCGCCGTAAGCCGAAGGGCTTTATCACGGTACACAAAGCAGCGGTAAACAACCTGCGAGGAATCGATGTAGACTTCCCGCTGGGGGTCTTTACCTGCGTTACCGGCGTGTCCGGCTCCGGAAAGAGCTCCCTTGTGAACGAAGTCCTGTACAAGACACTGGCCAGGGAACTGAACCATGCCAGGACCATCCCGGGGGCAAGCGAGGGCATTACCGGGCTGGAAGCTTTGGACAAGGTCATCAATATCGACCAGTCCCCCATCGGGCGCACGCCCCGTTCCAACCCGGCTACCTACTGCGGCGTCTTTGACGAGATCCGTGCTTTGTTCGCGGCTACTCCGGATGCTAAAGCAAGAGGTTATTCCAAAGGGCGGTTCAGCTTTAACGTAAAAGGCGGCCGCTGCGAAGCCTGCTCCGGCGACGGCATCAAGAAAATCGAGATGCACTTCCTGCCGGATGTCTATGTGCCCTGCGAAGTCTGCGGCGGCAAGAGGTATAACCGGGAGACTTTGGAAGTCCAGTATAAAGGCAAAAACATTTATGAAGTGCTGGATATGACAGTGGAAGAGGCAGCTAAATTTTTCGAGTCTGTCCCCTCTATATACCGCAAACTCCAGACCCTGAATGAAGTAGGGCTTTCCTATATCAAGCTGGGCCAGCCTTCCACGGAGCTTTCCGGAGGGGAAGCCCAGAGGGTGAAGCTGGCGACAGAGCTGGCAAAGCGCTCCACTGGCAAAACGATCTATATCCTGGACGAGCCAACCACCGGCCTCCATTTCGCGGATGTGCATAAATTAGTGGATATCCTACAGAGGCTCACGGACCAGGGCAATACGGTGGTTGTGATCGAGCACAACCTGGACGTGATCAAGACGGCGGATTACCTGATCGACATGGGTCCGGAAGGCGGCTCCGGCGGCGGCACTGTCGTGGTGCAGGGCACGCCGGAGGAAGTGGCAGAAGAGCCCCGTTCCTTTACCGGGCAGTACCTGAAGAAATATTTAAAGCAGGAATAAACTGGCGGTCGCTGCCATGCCGTAATTGCCTGTTTCCAATTCCGGGAAAGTCGATTATAATATGGAAAGATATGCCCGCAAGGGGAGGCTTATAAAAGGGGCACTCTGCCTGCGGGCACATGCCATGCATGTCCTATCCTGCGTGACAGATACAGAATGCGGGATGCCAATCATACAGAAAGGGGTATTTTCGTGGCTGGAAATGCAACAGATATCGGGATTGATTTGGGCACCACCAGTGTCCTTATATATATTAGAGGAAAAGGGATCGTCCTTAGGGAGCCCTCAGTCGTGGCATATGACAGGGATTCCGGAAAGACCCTGGCAGTAGGGGAAGCGGCCAGGATGATGCTGGGGAGGACTTCCGGCAGCGTGACGGCAGTGCGCCCCATCCGCCAGGGCATGGTTTCCGATTACCATATCACGGAACAGATGCTGAAATATTTTGTGGAGAAAGCGGTTGGAAGGCGTACCCTGCGCAAGCCCAGGATCACGATCTGTGTTCCGGGAGGGTCTGCGGACGTGGAAAAGCGTGCCGTGGAAGATGCCGCTTACGCAGCCGGCGCGCGCCAGGTGACGATCGTGGAAGAGCCTCTGGCAGCAGCCATCGGCGCCGGGATTGATATTTACAGGCCCAGGGGGAACATGGTGGTGGATATCGGAGGAGGCACCACCGATATCGCCGTGATCTCCATGGGCGGCCAGGTGGTCAGCACCTCTATCCGGGTAGCCGGCGATGATTTCGACGCGGCGATTGTCCGTGCCATGCGGAAAAAGCACAACCTCCTGATCGGCGCCCATACCGCGGAGACGGTCAAGATCAAGATCGGTACCTGCTATGACGGCATGCCGGAAGACGCCATCGAAGTGAGGGGAAGGAACCTTTTGACGGGCCTTCCGAAGATCGTGACGGTTACGGCAGAAGAGACGGAAGAGATGCTCAAAGAGCCAGTAGCCCAGATCGTGGACGCGGCCTGCTGCGTTTTGGAAAAGACCCCGCCGGAACTTGCTTCCGACGTGGCGGAGCGTGGCATCGTCCTGACCGGCGGCGGATCCCTCCTGCGCGGCATCGAGCATAGGATTGAGGAAGGGACCGGGATCAATACCATGACGGCGGATGACCCAATGTCCTGTGTGGCAGTAGGTACAGGGCAGTTCCTGGAACTGCAGGCCCAGGAGCAGGAAGAAGCCCTTCATTCATAAATGTAGAAGGACCGTGCCATGAATGATCACGATTCGCGTGAGGGCACGGCCTGCGTTATCGCTTTACGGGCGATGGTATTTGATAGGAAAGAAGCAGAAGGCATATGCCGCCCCGGCTGGAAGGCAGGGGCGGCTTTTTTAAGCCAGGGGGCAGTCCATGGAAAAAGAAGAAGGTTATATCCAGCAGGTCATTTACCGGAACCAGGAAAATGGATATACCGTACTGGAACTGCATACAGAGGAGGGAAACCTGACCTGTGTCGGCACCATCCCTTTCGCCCAGGAAGGGGAATATGCCAAGGTGGAGGGGGAATATACCCGCCATCCGGTTTACGGGCGGCAGCTGAAAGTGTCTGCCCTTGCCGTACAGGACCCGGAGGATGCCAGCGCCATGGAACGCTACCTTGCTTCCGGCGCGGTAAAAGGCATCGGGGAAAAGATGGCAGCCCGCATCGTCGGGCAGTTCGGGGAGGATACCCTCCGGATTATGGAAGAGGAGCCGGAGCGCCTGGCGGAGGTCAAAGGCATCAGCCTGTCCGGGGCACAGGAGATCGGCATCCAGATGGCCCAGCGCAGGGAGCAGCGGGAGCTGTTCTTTTTCTTCCAGAAATACGGGATTTCCCTGTCCATGGCCATGAAGCTTTACGGGCATTATAAAGAAAATGTCTACGAAGTGGTGCGCGCCAACCCTTACCAGATCGCGGAAGACATCCCCGGCATAGGCTTCCTTACGGCGGACCGGATCGCCCAGAAGGCAGGCATGGAGAAGGATTCCCCTTTCCGGATCCGCAGCGGCATAAGCGATACGCTGATGGGGGCTGCCCAGGAAGGGCATACCTACCTTCCTTTGGAGGAATTGTCCAAACGCGCCGTCGCCCTTTTGGGCATCTCCCGGGAAGAGGTGGAAGCCCAGTACCTCCCCATGCAGATGGACCGGAAAATCGTCCGGGTCCAGGATGATGGGCAGGACCGGATGTACGCACCCTATTACTACAATATGGAAGTGCGCTGCGCGGCCCTTCTGGAGGACCTGAATGTAAAAGGCGGCGTCAAGGAGGAAGAATTTTCCCGCATTATCCGGGAAATTTACCATGCCTCCGGACGGGAGCCGGACGATGGGCAGGTCCGTGCCGTGCACATGGCGGTGGAAAACGGCCTGTTGCTTTTAACTGGCGGTCCCGGCACCGGGAAGACTACCACGATCTCCACGATGATCCATTATTTCCAAAAGAAAGGCATGGATGTGGCGCTGGCTGCCCCCACCGGCAGGGCGGCAAAGCGCATGAGCGAAATGACCGGGCGGGAGGCCAGGACCATCCACCGTCTTCTGGAATTGTCTTCGGACCCGGATGCGGGGCAGGAAAAATTTTCCCGGAACGTGGACAATCCCATCGAAGCGGACGTGGTCATCATCGATGAAATGTCCATGGTAGACATCTCCCTGCTTTATGCCCTGCTTTGTGCTGTCACGGTGGGCACCAGGCTGGTCCTGGTGGGTGATACGGACCAGCTGCCTTCGGTGGGCCCGGGACGGGTGTTTGCGGACCTGGTTTCCTGTGGCGCCTATCCCACGGTGCGGCTCTCCCATATTTTCCGCCAGGCTAAGGAAAGCGACATAGTGATCAATGCCCATAAGATCTGTAAAGGGGAGGAAGTCCTCCTGGATAACAAAAGCCGGGATTTTTTCTTCCTGCAGAGGGAGGATGCCAGGGTAGTGACCAATGTGATGCTGCAGCTGGTGCTGCAGAAGCTGCCTCCGTATGTGGGCTGCACGCCGCTGGAAATCCAGGTTTTGACGCCTACCCGGAAGGGGCTTTTGGGCGTGGGGCATTTGAACCAGGTGCTCCAGCAGTACTTAAACCCGCCTTCCCCCGGGAAGAAGGAAAAACAGTATGGCAGCCTCCTTTTCCGGGAAGGGGACAAGGTCATGCAGGTCCGCAACAATTACCAGAAGGAGTGGACTCGCTATGGAAAAGACGGGATTCCCCAGGAACATGGCGCCGGGCTTTTTAACGGGGACGTGGGCATCATCAAGGAAATCAATTCCTTTGCCAAACTGGTGGTGGTGGAATTTGACGATGGCCATACCGTGGAATATGAGGAGGACATGCTGGATGAGCTGGAGCTTGCCTACGCCCTGACGGTGCACAAATCCCAGGGCAGCGAGTACCCGGCGGTGGTGATGCCGCTATTGAACGGCCCGCGGATGCTGCTGAACCGGAACCTGCTTTATACGGCGGTGACCAGGGCGAAAAAATGCGTCGTTTTGGTAGGAAAAAAGGAAATCTTCCGCCAGATGGAAGAAAATGTGGCGCCCATCCGGCGCTACAGCGGCCTCAAAGACCGCATCCTCCAGGAACGGGAACGAAAAAAGAAGCTGGAGGGCGGAGAAGGGTAAAAGGCCGCGGGCAGCGGCAGCCTTTGGGACATGGCAGGTGCCAGCTGTGGAAACCCGGCCACAGATAAAAGAAGGAAGATAAGGAAACAGGATATGTTATTCATAGACCCTGGTATTGGACAGCCAATACCCAGGGCCTATTTGTCTTAAGCCGCACTTTTTTGTGAAATATTTTTCATAGAATCCCTAATGGAGCCTTTTTTTGGAAGAAATATACAAAATAAAATTGCCGAAAAGACCGGTTTTTCGGGCTCCTTTGATTTTGTAAAAATTGAGCAAAATTTACAATTATTCTAGCCAATAGGCAAAACTTTAAAACACCTTGCTTGCAAATACATTGTACGGGTTGTATAATTTTCCTAAACAAATGCGGAAAGATTGTCTAGTTAATGGCAATGTTTCTTGAGAAGGATGGAAGCCGCAGGTAGATGACCGTCCCGAATGGGGGTTCGGTGGCGTGCAGGCGGCGTTTTATCAGAAAAGGGGGATAGAAATTGAGCAGAGGGGATATTTTTATCGAGCTCGATGACATCGTCAAGGTGTTCCCCGGTGTGCGTGCTTTGGACGGCGTTTCCATAAAAATCGCGGAAGGCAAAGTGCATGCGCTATGCGGGGAGAATGGTGCCGGAAAGTCTACTTTGATAAAAGTCATGACCGGCGTCCATGCCAGGGACGGGGGAGATTACCGGATTGACGGAAAGACCGTCAACTTCAAATCCACCAAAGAAGCCATCGATGCGGGCGTTTCCTGTGTATACCAGGAATTGTCCATCGCGCCGCAGCTGGATGTGGCGAAGAATCTTTTCATTGGCAACCTTCCTATGAAGGGGCACATCATAGACCACAAAACCCTGTATGAAAAATCAGAAGAGATCTTAAAATTCCTGGAAATGGATATTTCACCTCATATGATTGCGGGCGACCTTTCCGTAGGGCAGCAGCAGATGATCGAAATCGGCCGTGCCCTGACCAGGAACGCAAGGCTGATCATCATGGATGAACCGACCTCCTCCCTTTCCGAGGCGGAGACGGATACCTTGTTCAAGGTCATCAAGACCCTGGTGGAAGACCGGAACATGGCGATTATCTATATCAGCCATAAGCTGGACGAAGTCATGGAGCTGGCGGACTGGATTACGGTCATCCGTGACGGCAAGAACATCATCAGCAAGGCAAAGACAGACTTTACCCAGGCAGAGCTGGTCAAAAACATGATCGGCCGTCCGCTGGAAAACCTGTATATGAAAGAGCCGGCTGAGATTACGGACACCATGCTGGAAGTTAACCACCTAACCAGGGATGGCGTATTCGATGACATCTCATTTAAGGTAAGGAAAGGCGAAGTAGTAGGCTTCTTTGGATTGGTAGGTGCCGGACGAAGCGAGATCATGCGTGCCATTTTCGGCGTAGACAAATACAATTCCGGCGAGGTCATCCTGGATGGCAAAAAGCTCAAAGGCGGCGACCCGGCCAAGGCCATTGAAAACGGCATCGGGTTCTGTACCGAAGACCGTAAGAAAGAGGGGCTGGCATTAAAGATTTCCATCCTTTCCAACATGACCCTGGTAAAGCTCAAAGCCCTTTCCCACGGCGGCGTGGTAGACAGGGTGGCACAGCGCAGGGCGGCTGACAAGTATATGAAGTCTATTTCCATCAAGGCACCGTCTGTAAACCAGCTGGTGGGCAACCTTTCCGGCGGCAACCAGCAGAAGGTCGTCGTTGCCAAATGGCTTCTGATGGATCCGAAGGTACTGATCGTAGATGAGCCGACCCGAGGCATCGACGTAGGTTCCAAATCCGAGATTTATAGTATTTTGTCTGACCTGGCAAAACAGGGCATGGCCATCATCGTGGTATCCTCCGAAGTAGAGGAGATCATGGGCGTCTGCGACAAAGTCATTACCATCGCGGAAGGAAAGAAGACCGGCGAGATGGCGATTACTCCGGAGCTTACCAGGGAGCATATCCTATCCTGCGCATTAGGCACGGAAACCGATTTCTCCGCCGAGACGGATGGGGAGAAAAAAGAGGAGGTGAAGGAAAATGGCTGATATGAAAGCCAAAAAAAAGGGCCAGGAGAACAGCCGCTGGCAGAGGTTCATCCATGCCGATGGCGTTTCCGTTTTCTTCGCCATGATCGTCGTCGCCATTTTGTTTGAAATTATCCTGCAGGTAATGCGTGGCGGCGGAGGAGGCCTGATTTTCCTGACTCCGGCCAACCTTGCCAGCATCCTGCGGCAGCAGCTTTATGTCGGCATTATCGCTTTTGGCATGACATTGGTCATGATCACCGGCGAGATTGACTTGTCCGTCGGCTACCAGCTGACCATGCTCTGCTCCATCTGCGCGCTGTTCATGATCAAGACCAATAACGCGTTTGTGGGCATCGTCGGCACGATCGGCATCGGCATTTTGTGCGGATTTGTAAATGGCTGGCTGGTTTCCTACCTCAGGCTGAACAGTTTCATTACCACCTTGGGCATGAGCTCTGTATACAGCGCGCTGGCGCTGATGGTTTCCGCCGGGACCGTGCTGGTCATCCCAAATGACTGCTCCCCGGCGTTCCAGTGGTTTGGGACAGCTAAATTCGGGCCCATCAGCATCCTGATTGTCTGGTTTATCATCGTAGCGGTCGTGCTGGGCTTCATCCTTTCCCGTACCGTTTACGGGCAGCAGATGTATATCATCGGGTCAAACCCCATCGCCGCGAAATTTTCCGGCATCCATTACAAGAGGAATAAACTGATTGCCTACATGATCGTAGGCGCCTGCTGCGGGCTGGCGGCCGTGGTCATGATGGCCAATGTCAAGAGTTCGAACCCGCAGTCTTCTTCCGGTACCGAGATGGAAGTCATCCTCTGCGTCGTATTAGGCGGCTGCGCCGTGACCGGAGGCAAGGGCTCTGTCTGGGGCACCATCATCGGCGTTTTGTTCTATGGCGTCCTTAATACCGGCTTTACGATGATGAACCTGACCGAATACATGCGGTGGATCATCATGGGCCTGATCATGGTACTCGTCCTTTCGATGGACGTATTACAGGAAAGGGGGGTTAAACTGTGGAAGAAAAAGGCGTAAAGAAGGAAGCTGCTGCAGCGGAAAATGCCGTGGACTTGAAAAAGATCCAGAGGGTCCGCTTCCTGAAAGATAATAACTCCATATTGATCCTGGTAGCCCTGCTTTTCGTTGCCTTCATCGGCGTAGACGGCTTTACCGGGAGCTGGTACAACGTGGCACTGTATTCCGCGGAATACGGGATCTGCTGCCTGGGCCTGGCGCTTGTCATGATCTGCGGCAACATTGACTTGTCCGTAGGATACAACGCGGCCTTCTGCGGTGTCATGTTTGTCATTACCTTCAACCATATTTATAATTCCACCGGCAACAGCGCGCTTGGCATTATTGTAGGCCTTATCGTAGCGCTGATTACCGGCGGCGTGCTTGGTGCTTTTAACGGCGTGATCATCACGAAGGTAGGCGTATCGCCTCTGATTGCCACCATCGCCACGAACTACATTTATGAAGGCCTGGTTATGAACTTTGCCAAGACCTCGTTTGCACCGGTAAACAAAGACGCCATCACCCCGATCGCCAAATACCAGATTTTCGGGCTGAGATGGCTGACCCCGATGGTCATCATCTTCCTGCTGTTCGTCCTGGGCACCTACCTTTGGATGCATTATACCCGGTACGGGAACAGGCTCCATATCGTGGGCGACAACCCAGAGGCAGCAGAATATGCGGGCATCAGTGTATCGAAGACGGCATTTACCACTTTCGTCCTCTGCGGCATCATGGCCGGCATGACTGGGTTTATGATGGTGGCTTTCTCCGGCGCGGCTATTTATACACAGGGCACGACGCTGGGCACGTTCCCCATCTCCTGCGTCATCATCGGCGGTGTCAAGATGACCGGCGGCAAAGGTACCGCGGTCCATGTCCTCCTGGGCGTTTTGATCATGAGGACCGTGTCCACCATGATGAGCACGATGTTCTGGAGCACCAACAGGGTCAACTTGGTGACGGGCCTTCTGCTGATCGCCGTGCTGATTGCTGATAGATTTACCAGTACAAAGTCTGCAGATGAATAAAATGTTGTTGAAATTTACTAAAAAAGCAGATATGATAATATTTGTCTGAAGTAGAGACAAAAGGAGGGAGCCCGGAAGGGCCAAGAAAGGAAGGAAAAGAAATGAAAAAGATGAGCAAAGTGCTGTCGCTTGCACTTGCCGGCATCATGGCTGCATCCCTTGCAGCCTGCGGCGGGGCAGCAAGCAGTAACAGCGGCGGGGCATCCGGCAGCGCGTCCGGCAGTGCGGCATCCGGCGCATCCGGATCTGCAGTAACGACTACTGCAAGCGGGGCTTCTACCGCTTCCGGAGACGAGGCAGACGCAGACCTGAACTATCAGAACTATGACCTGTCCGGCAAGACCATCGGATATGTCACCATCAATTCCGCCGCACCTTGGGGCGGCAGGATCGGCACCATGTTCCAGCAGTACGCTGAGGAACAGGGCGCAAAGGTCCAGGTACTGGATGCACAGGCCGATGTTGACAAAGTATCCGAATACTGCCAGCAGATGATCGACGCCAACGTTGACGCCCTTGTTATCTTCGGCGGCGACGTAGACGCCAACGTAGAAATCGCAAAGAACGCAGACGATGCCGGAATCCCGGTATTCATGGCAGCCCTTGATGTAGGGGATGGCGGACAGCAGTATGTCAAGGCTGTCGTTGGTCCGGACCAGGAAAAGATGTGCGCTGACATCGCAAAATATGTAGTAGAGCAGAACGGCACCGACCAGGATTTCACCGTTGCACAGATCAGCGGCGTTCCGTTCCTGGAAGACTACATCGAGAGGGAAAGAGGGTTCCAGACCTACATGAAGGATTACCCGAACTACACCCTGCTCGAGCCGCAGTACGCATACTCCAACCGTGATGACGCAAAGGGCTACATGACCGATATTCTGAACTCCCATCCGGAAACTAACATCGTCATGGGCTATGATGATGACCTGACCATGGGCGCTGTACAGGCAATCGATGAAGCAGGCAAGACCGGCGACATCAAAGTTTACTCCCTGACTGGCCAGAAGGACGCCATCCAGGCAGTTATCGATGGAAAGATCGAGATGACCGTTATGAACCGTGCGGATAACATTTCTGCAGGCCTTGTATCTGCCATCGGCACATACTTCAAGGATGGTTCCGAACCGGCATATTACCTGAGGACTCCGCTTACCTACATCACCAAGGATAACGCAGAGCAGTATCTGGACCAGGCTGAATTCTAAAAGCCAGCCCATTTACCCAGGTACCTTGAAAAGGGAAAATGAAAAAAGACAGAAAGCGTCGGCATTGCCGGCGCTTTCTTTTTTATATCGTAAGGGACCCGCTTCAGCGGGAGGATTCCTTACGATGCACTAGCCGCATCGTCCTATGTCATCACCCCTCTGGGTGGTGACGCAGGCCGCGCCTCCGCACGGAGTGCGGTTTAGAATGGCGTGGCTCTCCTATTATTCTCCTTCATTCCCTGTCGTTAAATTCGATGAAACGTGTTATGATAAAAAAGTGAGAGAGGGAAAGAAGGCGTAAATGGCAATTCTTCTTTTCCCGCCCAGGTGCCCGCTTTGCGACCGGGTGGTGGACGTACGTTTTCCCGGCATCTGCGGAAGCTGCAGGTCCATGCAGGAGTCCTTGGGGCTGCTGGTAAAAGAGCCGGCCTGCAAAAAATGCGGGAAGCCGCTGGAAGATTCCACGGAGGAGTACTGCGCGGACTGCAGGAAAAAGCCCCATTCCTTCCGACAGGGCAGGGCAGCCTGGATATACCGTGGGCCATGCAAATCCGCCCTGTACCGGTTTAAATATGGAAACCGGCGGTGCTACGCACCGGTCCTGGCACAGGAGTTGTGGAAATCCTGCGGAGGTTGGGTCAAAAGAAAAGCACCTGACGCGATTGTCCCTGTTCCGCTTCACCGGAAAAAGCAGCGGGAACGGGGGTATAACCAGGCAGCTCTGCTTTCCGGAGAATTGTCCCGCCTCTGCGGCATCCCGGTAAGGGAGGACCTCCTTTACAGGAAAGTGTACACCAGGCCTTTGAAAGAACTTTCGGAAGGGCAGCGGCACAGGGAATTAAAGCATGCGTTCCGGGTCCATACCCGGGGAGGCATCCCTGCAAGAGTCCTTTTGGTTGACGATATTTATACCACAGGCAGCACGACGGATGCCTGCGCTTTTGCGCTATGCGAAGCCGGGGTGGAAGAAGTTTATGTGCTGTGCATGTGCATCGGCAGATGACGCCTGGACGCAGGAGGCCGGCCAGGCCATCAGCAAGGCATCTGCCAATCAGGCCAGAAAACAGGCAAGTGGCGTTTCAGGTATGCCTGCAGGCAGGAGCTGGACAATCCGCGTGGGTGCCATCCCCTGGAGGCAGGACGGGACGGGCCAATGCCCTGCAAGCCCGGGTGGATGTCATGCGCTGCCGGGAAGCAAAGAAGCGAAGGAGAAAGGAGGAACAGATGGACCTGATTGATATTTTTACCGGATTTACCAAAAACTATCTGTTCTGGATCGTGCCGACTTCTGTAAATGCGACAGATGTAGCGGAAATCATTATCCTGAGTTTCCTTTTCTATGAATTCCTTGCCTGGGTCCGCAGGACCAGGGCGTGGACCTTGATCAAGGGCATTATCATCATCCTTGTCTTTATCATCATTGCGGCCCTGCTGCAGATGAATACGATCCTCTACCTGGCGGGCAGGCTGGTAAACGTGGGCATCCTGGCCATTATCATCCTGTTCCAGCCGGAGCTGAGGAACGCGCTGGAGCATTTGGGACGGAAGAATATTTTTGCGGGGCTTTTCAGCGTGGAAAGCGTCGAAGAGAAAAAGGACGAGGAGCACCGGATCGAAGAGGTGACGGCAGCATGCCAGGATATGAGCCGGACCAAGACTGGCGCCCTGATTGTCTTTGAAAACAAGGTTGCTTTGGATGAATATATCCGTACCGGCATTGAGCTGGATTCGGTGATTACCAGGCAGCTCCTCCGGAATATTTTTGTAAAAAATACTCCACTCCACGATGGCGCCATTATCATCCGCGGCGGGAGGATCAAGGCAGCCACCTGCTACCTGCCCCTTTCCGACAACCGGGAGATTAACAAGGATTATGGTACCCGCCACAGGGCGGCGGTCGGCATGAGCGAGGTCAGTGATTCCCTGACGGTCGTGGTTTCGGAGGAAACCGGCCATATTTCCATTGCCCAGGATGGCTACCTTTACCCGGACCTTACCACCGACGGTCTCAAGGAAAGGCTTTCTGCTTTCTACGAAGCAAACCGGTCAGATGGAAAGAAACATTTGTGGAATATAAAAGGACATATGAAAGACAAGGAGGCCGGTAAGGATGCTTAAAAAATTCCTGCATTTACTCACGCATAATATCGGCCTTAAGATCCTTGCCTTCATTTTTGCCGTTGCCCTGTGGCTGCTGGTGGTCAATGTGGAAGACCCTGAAATCACCAGGAGCTTTACGGTGCCCCTGACCATGGAAAACGAAACGGTGCTCACAGATGCCGGAAAGATGTATGAAATGGTGGGGGATACGGATTCTGTGCGTGTGTCCGTGACAGCAAAGCGCAGTATCGTGGAAAATCTTACCGCGTCGGATTTTACGGCAGAGGTGGATTTTAACGACCTGACGGAAGACCAGATGAGCGGGCAGGAAAAGCTGCAGGTCTACATCAACATGCTCCGTTACGGCAACCAGGTGTCCATTTCTCCCGCAAAAAAATATGTCACGGTCAATATTGAAGACCTGGAGACCAAGAACCTGACCTTGGGCGTCAGCCTGACGGGCACCGCGGCTTCCGGTTACGCGGCGGGGGAGACCACAGCCATCCCCACTTCCGTCCAGATCTCGGGACCCAAGTCTCTCGTGGATCAGATTACCAGTGCCGTGGCCATAGCGGACATCAGCGGCATGGACAGCGACCAGGTACTGAACGGGACAATCCATTACTATAATAAAAGCGGCGAGGAGGTCGACACCGACCGCCTGACCGTATGCGATGACAAGGCTTCCGTCCAGGTTGCCTGCAACATGGTAAAGGAAATTTCACTGAAAGCCACTGCCAGCGGGGATCCTTCTTCCGGCTATGAAGTGACGGGCGTTTCCACAGACCCGGCGAAAGTCAAGGTGCAGGGACCGCAATCTGTATTAAAGGATATGTCCTCCCTTACGATCTCGGGGGATGCCCTGGATGTAAGTGACAGGTATGAAAGCTTCTCCAAGTCCCTTTCCATCAGGTCATATCTTCCGGAGGACCTTGACCTGGCAGATGGGGAAGAAGATGAAGTAAAAGTCACGGTAACCATTGAGCCTTACCAGGAGAGAACCATCTCCTTTAACACAGATGACATCACGGTCACAGGGCTGGGAAGCGGCCTTACAGCGGAGTTTACCGATTCGGACGTTTCGCTCAAGCTGGCTTTAGAGAGCAGGGTGGCGGACTCGATATCGGCTTCGGATATCACCGTGACAGCGGATTTGTCCGGCTATGAAGCCGGTACCAGCGAGGTAACCCTCCAGGTTTCTCTGCCGGAGGGTGCATCTTTGGAAGAAAAAGCAAGCACAGAGGTGGAAATTACCAGTTCTTCCGGTTCGGATTAGGAAATTTTGGTGGAAATTACAGGAAAAACAGGATATAGTCTTATAAGGAAGTACCCTTTTGCCGTTTAGGGACGGGAAAAGGGTACAGTTTATGCCGACAGATATGTGCCGGTATCAGTAAGGGACAGGCACCGCATTGCAAATCGTCCGTAAGGAGAGCCGCGCCATGAAAGATCACGCTTCGCGTGAGGACGCGGCCTACGTCATCGCCTTGCAGGCGATGACATAAGACGATGCAGCTAGTGCATTGTAAGGGATCCTCCTGCTGGAGCGGGTCCCTCCTTACACTAAAAAGATTTTTGGGATTTTGGATAAAAATGTTAAAAAGAGAAGTAAAGATCAACTGCCCCATCGGCATGCAGGTTGAGCCGGCAGGGCGCCTGTGTGACAAGGCAGTGGATTTCAAATCAAGAATCATATTGGAACAGGGTGGACGCGAGGTAAATGCGAAGAGCATCCTCAGCATCCTGGGAGCGGTATTAAAGGACGGCGAGACTGTCCAGGTGGTCTGTGACGGGCCGGACGAAGATGACGCGCTGGAGTGCATTACAGATGTGCTGGAGAAAGAACTGGCGGGCTGATGGAAAAGCGGAGGATAGGTTATGAAACGCCGGGATCAATTTAAGCACACCTTTGTCTTTTTAGACAGCGTGGTTATGCTGGGGGTCCAGACCCTCTTTTTTGCCCGCATGTGGTTTGACAATTTCCAGCCGTACATGCAGAACCCTTATTATGGGAGGGGGAACTGGGCTGCCATAGGCCTTTATGCCCTTTTGGCCTTCTTTGTAACCAGGGGGTTTGGTGGATATGACTTTGGCAACATGCGGGTTGGGGAAGCGATCGCTTCCAACCTGCTTTCTGTCGTGATTGCCAATATTATCGGCTATGTGGAGATCGCGCTGATTACAGTCCACTATGTCCCGCTGCATTTCTTCTTCCTTTTGATCCTTGAGCAAGGCATCTTTGTGATCCTCTGGAGCATCTTTGTGCGCTGGAGCTTTTTAAAGCTCTATCCGCCCAGGCAGATGCTGGTGGTTTACTCCGCCTATTCCCCCCAGGACATGATGCAGAAAATCCGTACCAGGGAAGACCGTTACAATGTCTGCGAGACCATTTCCATGAAGGAAGGGTATGAAGCGGTTACAAAGAAAATCTGCGAGTACCAGGCGGTGCTCCTGTATGACCTGGATGCCAAGGAACGCAACGATATGCTCAAGTTCTGCTTCGACCGTTCCATCCGGACCTACATCACGCCCAAGGTATCCGACATCATCATTTCCGGCATGGATAATATCTATATGTTTGATTCCCCGATGTACCTTGCCCGCAACATGGGCCTTTCCCCGGTGCAGAGGGCGGTCAAGCGTTTTTTTGATATCCTGCTTTCCTTAATCGCCATCGTCGTCTTTTCCCCCATCATGCTGGTGGTAGCGATCTGCGTCAAATCCTGTGACCACGGCCCGGTTTTTTACAAGCAGACCAGGCTGACATTGAACGGTAAGCCTTTCCAGATCCTCAAATTCCGCAGCATGTATGTGGACAGCGAGCAGGGTAAAGCACAGCTGGCCCATAAGCACGACGACCGCATTACCCCGGTGGGGCGGGTGATCCGGAACCTGCATTTTGACGAGCTGCCCCAGCTGTTCAATATCCTGACAGGGGATATGAGCATTGTGGGTCCCAGGCCGGAGCGTCCGGAAATTTTCGAAAAATACAAGGAAACGATTCCCGAATATACCTTCCGCCTGAAGGTCAAAGCCGGGCTTACCGGCATGGCCCAGGTGCATGGCAAATACAACACGCTGCCCATCGACAAGCTGAAATATGACCTGATGTATGTCCAGCACTATTCCCTGGCAGCGGATATGAAACTGATCCTCCAGACCGTGAAGATCATGTTCCAGAAGGAGACCTCCGAAGGCATAAATGATTCCCAGCGTACCGCGTTAAAAGACGTGGACGATGGCGGCGTACAGGTCAGCGTCATCATGCCTGCCCATAAGGCAGAAAAATTCCTGGAGAAAGCAGTGCGTTCCGTCATGGCGCAGGACGTGCCCTTGGAGCTTTTTATCATCGACGACCATTCGCCAGATCACACCGGGAAGATCGCGGATGCCCTGGCGAAGGAGTATCCCGGCAGGATCCAGGTCTTCCACAATGAAACCAACCTGGGCGCCGCAAAAAGCAGGGATATCGGCATTTACCTGGCCAAGGGGCGTTATATCGCCTTTTTGGACGCAGATGACTGGTGGGAAGAAGGAAAGCTGTCAAAACAGGTCGACGTTTTGGACAATACCGGCGCGGTATTGTGCAGCACGGCCCGGGAGCTGGTAAACGAGGATGGCACCCCCATGGGCAGGGTGATCGACGTACCGGACGTGATCACCTACCGGATGCTGCTGCGCACCAATGTCATCGCCTGTTCCTCCGTATTGGTCCGGGCTGCCGCCGCGAAAGAGTTCGGCATGTCCCATGAAGAGCTCCACGAGGACTATATCCTCTGGCTGCAGGTGCTGAAAAAATATGGCAGCGGCATCGGCATTAACGAGCCGCTGATCAAATCCCGCATGTCCCAGGGAGGGAAGAGCCGCGACAAGCGCAAATCCGCCAAAATGCAGATGGGCGTCTACCGCCTGATGGGCTTCGGGCCTATCCGTTCGGCTTTTTACTTCCTTAACTACGCGTTTTACGGGTTCCAGAAATACTATGGACGGAAAGGCAGGAAGAAGTGAACGGCAAGATCAAAGGGATGCTGCAGGCAGCTCCTTTAATTCGAAAAGCCCCGGCACCGGATCCCTCTATCTGGCTTTTTTCCTCCACCGATAACCGGCATTTTAATTACAATTCCAGGGCGCTGTTTCTGTATGTTTTGGAACACTGCCCGGATATCAACGCCCTCTATGTCATGGATGATGACAAGGCACGGGCACGGCTTTCCGCCCAATACGGCGCCGGGCATTTTATTGAAACCCGGTCGAAGGAGGGGATGGAAAAAGCCCTTTCCGCCGGAGTGTGGTTTACATCAGCAGGGCTTCCGGTTTACGGGACCCATCTGGATGAGGGACGCCTGGTCATCAACCTCTGGCACGGGATCCCGTTAAAGCGCATCGTGCTGCAGGACCCCAGCTATTCCAGGCTCTCCAGGCTGTATTTTAAAAAAGTTTTTTCGGACAATTATACGGACGTGGTGACCACTTCTTCCGCAGTCTCCAAAGTGATGCAGGAAAGTTTCGCCGTGCCTGAGAAAAAGATGCGGATCTGGGGCGAGCCCAGGTGCGACCTTTTATTTCAAAATTTTGACATATCGGCCTACTTTCGTGTACAATATCCCGAGTTAATAGATGTGAAAAAGCGCGTTTTATATGCACCTACTTTCCGGACAGGGAGGCCTGTCCGGCTTTTCCCGTTCCCGGATTTTGACCGGGATGCTCTGGAGGATTTCCTGGAGGAGAAAAAGATCCTCCTGTGCATCCGTCTGCATCTGGCGGAGGCAGACCAGAACCCCATGCCGGAGTCCAAGTGGGTCCGCTACCTCAATGAAGACCGGGCAGACGATGTCATGTCGGTGCTGCAGGGCTTCGACCTTCTGGTGACGGATTATTCCAGCATTTACCTGGATTACCTGCTTTTGGACCGGCCGATCATCTTTCTGCCATACGACCTGGCAGAATATGAAAAAGAACATGGTTTTACGTTCCCGTATGAAGAAGTGACCCCGGGGAAAAAGCCGGCTACCCAGAAGCAGTTTCTGGAGGCTTTGGAATCCGGGCTGGAACAGGATGAGGAACGCGAGAGCCGGCAGCGTATTAAAAGGATGTTCCACGAAAACCAGTATCCCTGCAGCGGGGATATCTGTAAGCGTGTGCGTGAAAGGATAAAGAAATGAAAAAGGTAATCACATATGGGACTTTTGACCTGCTCCATTATGGGCATGTCAACCTGCTGCAGAGGGCCAAGTCCCTGGGAGACTATTTGATCGTGGGCCTCTCTACGGATGAGTTTAACTGGAATATGAAACACAAAAAGTGTTATTTCGGTTACAATGAGCGCCGGCGCCTCCTGGAAGCCATCCGCTACGTGGACCTGGTCATCCCGGAGGAATCCTGGGAGCAGAAGATTTCCGACGTCAAGGAGTACAAGATTGACACCTTCGTCATCGGGGATGACTGGAAAGGCAAATTTGATTTCCTGAAGGACTACTGCGAGGTGGTTTACCTGCCCAGGACCCCGGAAATCTCTACGACGCAGATCAAAAATGACCTGAAAAAGTGATGAAGCAGTTTTTAAAAAACGTTTTGTATGGGTGTCCGCCTCTGCGGCGGTCCGTAGTCCGTCTCCGCGACTGGGTGGAGACATCCCGCTACAACAAGCGTTACGCGGAGAGGATACAGGCTGACAAGGGGCGGATCCTTTTTTGCGCTTATTCGGGAAGGCAGTATGCCTGCAGCCCCAAAGCGCTTTACCTCTACCTCAAAGGCCGGGAGGAAGGCTTTAAATACCAGTTTGTCTGGGCGCTGCGGGATCCGGAGCAGTTCCCGGAGCTGGCGGCGGAGAAAGATACCACCGTGGTGCGCTACGGTTCGGAGGAATTCTACGAAGAGGCCGCACGGTGCGGGTACTGGGTATTCAACACCCGGGTCCCTACCTGCATGCAGAAAAAGGAGGACCAGGTTTATGTGCAGACCTGGCATGGCACTCCTTTTAAGAAGCTGGGTTTTGACGTAGAGCATTATATCTCAGGAGCAGATGACAAAAAGAGCCTGCGCCGCAGCTATGCTACGGACGCGGTGAAGTATGATTACCTGCTTTCCCCTTCGCTATATTATTCAGAAAAGATGTCCAGCGCCTTCCATCTAAAGGAGCTGGGCAAAGAAGGCTGCCTTCTGGAAGAAGGGTATCCCAGGAACGACCGGTTATATACGGCTTCGGAAGAGGACATTGCAAAGATCCGGGAAAGCTTGGGCATCTCACCAGGAGAAAAGGTGGTTTTATACGCCCCCACCTGGCGGGAAAATGCCCTGGACCCCAAAAGCGGTTCCACTTATGGCAATGGCATCGCCTTCCACCTGGGGCTGGACCTTAAGAGGCTTCTGGACGAAGTGGGGGAAAATACCAAAGTGCTGGTGCGGACCCATTATTTCGTGTCTGACCAGATCCGTTTTTCAGATTATGGCGGCAGGCTCCTGGATGTGAGCCGTTACCCGGACATCAACGACCTTTACCTGGCCAGCGACGTGCTTTTGACGGATTATTCCAGCGTGCTGTTTGATTATTCCATCCTGGAGCGGCCTATCGTCTTTTACATGTACGACCTGGAATCCTACCAGAATGTCCGGGATTTCTATTTCCCGCCATCCCGCCTTCCGGGACCGGTGGTGACGAAGGAAGAGGAGCTTTACCCGGTGCTGCGCCAGGCACTGGCAGAAGGCGGCGATCTCGAAAAGATCCGGGAATTCAACCGGGTCTTCAATCCCATGCCTGGGCCGTCCAGCGAGAGGGTGTGGGATGCCATAGAGAGGGACAAACGCCGCATTCCAAATCGTCCTACGGACGATGCGGCTAGTACATCGTAAGGAATCTTCCCGCTAAAGCGGGACCCTCCTTACGATATAGAGAAGGGCGCTGCGGGAATCCGTCCCAAAGAGGTATCATAAAGCAATTGCCCCAGGCAGCGGGAAATGAAACAGGTATTTTCAAGCTTCTGTCACAAGATGCTTTCGTCTACCGGGAAAACCAGGAAGGCGTACAGGCAGGCAGATTCAGGCAGCAGCTGAAAAAGATAAAGGGATTAAGAAGAAAATAGGGATAGAAGGAGCTTATAGGACGTGGCGAAGACAATCAGGCAGAGGTTAAACGGCTATTATTGGGCCGTGCATAATGGTTTCCAGATCGGGGTTTACCGGAAATGCTTCCTGAAGCAGAAAGTAGACCCAAATATTATTGTATTTGAGAGCATGCTGGGCAGGAACTACAGCTGCAACCCCAAGGCCATCTATGAAAAGATGGTGGAAGAGGGCCTGGATAAAAAGTACAAAATCTACTGGATCCGGGACCGGGGGGAGAATTTCGAAGTCCCGGGCAACGCGAAGATTGTCACTCGCAATTCCATGGCTTACCACAAGCTCATGGGCAAGGCAGGCATCTGGGTCTTCAATACCCGCCAGCCGGATTACATCGTAAAGAAGAAAGACCAGCATTATATCATGACCTGGCATGGCACGCCGCTGAAAAAGCTGGCGCTGGACATGGAAGAAGTCCATATGGCAGGGAACGGCGGCATTGAGAGTTACAAGTCCAATTTCTGGCGCCATACCAGGCGGTGGGATTACCTGATTGCCCCCAATGCCTACAGCAGCGAGATTTTCCGCAGGTGCTTTGATTTCCGCAAGACGATGCTGGAAACCGGGTATCCTCGGAACGATGCCCTGGTAAACTGCAACAATGAGGAATACATCCGCAAATTAAAGGAAAAATGGAACCTGCCGCAGGATAAGAAGATCATCCTCTACGCACCCACCTGGCGGGATGACCAGAGCATTTCCAGGGGGAAATATATCTTCAACCCCCATATCAATTTTGACAAGCTGTACTGGGAGCTTTCCGATGAATATGTCTTCATCGTGAAGTACCATTACCTGATTGCCAACCAGCTGGATTTTGCCAGGTTCCGCGGCTTTATCCGTACCATCAATACGGATATTACGGACCTTTACCTGGTCAGCGACATCCACATGACGGACTATTCCTCCACCATGTTTGACTATGCGCTGCTTGGCCGCCCGCTGATTTTCTATACCTACGATTTTGATGAATATGCCTCCGGCCGCGGCATGTATTTTGACTTTAAGAAGGACGCGCCGGGACCGTTTATCGAAGATACGGAAAGCCTCATTTCCTTCCTGAAGCATCCGGACTTTACACCCTATCAGGAAAAATATAAAGCCTTCCGGGAGAAGTTCTGCAGCTGGGAAAAAGGCACCGCTTCGGAAAAAGTAGTGGAGCTGATCAAATCCTTTTCAGAAAAGAAGGAGAATTAACTTCTTATTTCCTCGATCAGCTTTACAATTTTTTCAGACGCATGACCGTCGTCAAAGGGAAGGAATTTTCTCCGGAAAGCGGCGCGCCGCTGCAAAGAAACCGGGTCCGGGGAATCCTTTTCCCTTTGGATCGCGCGAACCAGCTCCCGGGTCGTTTTCACAATCGGCCCGGGGGCTGTTTTTTCGAAATCAAAGTAAAAGCCCCGCAGGGTGTCCCGGTAATGCTCCAGGTCATAGCAGAAAAAGTACATAGGGCGGTCCAGGATGGCATAATCAAACATGACCGAGGAGTAATCGGTAATCATGATATCAGAGACCAGGTACAAGGGAGAAATGTCCGCGGTCTGGGAAAAATTGTAGACAAACCCTTCATATTTGGACCAGTCGGTATTGGAAGAGACCAGGTAATGGTATTTGATAATCAGGACGGCCTCGCCTCCGAACGCCTGCCGCATTGCATCCACGTCCAGCGCGTCATGGTAGCTGTATTTTCCCTTCTGGCTGTATTCATCGTCCCGCCAGGTGGGGGCATAGAGGATGATTTTTTTATCCGTGGGAAGACCTAATTCCTTCTTCAGCTCCAGGACCTGCTCCGGCGTATTCTTTTGGAACAGCACGTCGCACCTGGGATAGCCGGTTTCCAGCATTTCCTTATGGAAATCGAAGCAGCGGCGGAAAATTTCCGTGGAATAAGGGTTCTGGGAAACCAGGTAGTCCCACCGGCTGGTATTCCTCCGGAAGTTTTCCTGGTACTTCTGCAGGTCTACAGAGCCGCCCATGTCCAGCTTGTCCATATCCAGAGCCAGCTTTTTTAAAGGCGTCCCGTGCCAGGTCTGGATGCAGGTGACACCGTCTTTTTTTATCAGGTAAAGCGGCATCCTGCTGTCTGTCACCCAGATGCCTGCTTTGGCGAAAGCTCGGAAATAGGGGAAAGTCCGCCGTTTTATCAGCTTTGCCTGCCCCTCCACTTTGGCATTTTCAGGATGCTTCATGGAAATATAGATTTCGTATTTCCGGTCCAGGCCCAGTTCCACCATTTTTTCGTAGATGGCCCGGGGGCTGCCGGTCCAGTTGTTGCCGGTGCTGCTTTCGAAAAGGATGGCAGTTTTGGACAAGGGCGTCATGCGGCAGTAGAGCCCGTATACAAGGTGGAAAAGCTTGGCGATCGCTTGTTTTTTCATTTCAGCCTCCGCGCGTATCGTAATATTTCAAGAATCTTCCATCACCCAAAGAGTGGCAGGGCAGCCCATGCCTGCAAAGCATGTTCCTTCAGGGCATGCGCTTCCAGACATTTTACTACCTAAGGATTGATAGGGCAGCCCGTTCCCAAATGAAGTACATACTTTTAAGGCCTGCCCTGTTAGTGGCAAGGTTCTCTGAAAAAGTATATCATTTAATTGCGCCGGAAACATAAATAACAAATGAAATAGACACAGATTTATCACAAATTAAGGGTACATTATGAAATTGAGATAAGGAGATAGAGGCCTGTAAAGGAGGAGGGATGAGACGTCCGGGAAAATGAAGATAATGGACAGGCGCCGCATTCCAAACCATCCTTCGGACGATGAGGCAAGTACATCGTAAGGCATGGCATGGCCCGCCGTTTTGCAGGTGATGGACAGAAGAGGCATGGCAGGAAAACCTAGGCTCCTTGGATTGGAATGGGTAGTGGAGAGAAACAAAAGAAAAAGGAGATGACAGAGATGTCGGAAGAAGACAACGTTTACCGTTTTCATAAGGATGATATCCAGCAGGACGACCTTTCCTCCGCAGGCAGCAGTGCCGCAGGAGAAAATCAAAACGCCGGCAGCCAGGGCTATCAAAATCAAGGCGATCAAAGCCAAGGTACCGGGAACCAAGGTTATGACAACTATGGCAGCCAAGGGCAAGGCTGTCAAAGCCAAGGTACCGGCAGCCAGGGTTACCAGAATCAAGGCAATCCGGGACAAGGTTATCAAAGCCAGGGTGATCAGGGGCAAAGCAGCCAGAACCAGGGATCCCAGGGACAGAACTTCCAAAGCCAGGGCATGAACGGGCAGCCCTTCCAGACCGGTAAAAAGAAAGACAAAAAGCCAAAGCGACAGCACCACGGCATGGGACCGAAAGGAAAGAAGACCTGGAAATTTATCGGAAAGGTCGTAGCTGCAGCCCTTCTTTTCGGGCTGGTTTCTTCCTTAACTTTTGGCGGTGTTACAGGCCTGATCGGCGGTGGAAAGAAAGGACAAGTAGAGACCGAGGAAGAGTCTTCCGGCGGGCATACAGCCGTGCTGAAAACGGTTTCTGGGGACAGTTCTTCCGGAAGCAAGGATGACAGCGGAAGCAGCGGCGTTACCGCGATCGATGTTTCCTCCGTTGTCGACAATGTAATGCCTTCCATCGTGTCCATCAACAGCGTATTCGAGAGCACCAACAACTTCTTCAATACCAGCGGGGAATATACCGGGGCAGGTTCCGGCATCCTGGTGGCGCAGACCGACGATACCTTGTATGTGGCAACCAACAACCACGTAGTGGAGAATGCTTCTTCCATCAGCGTTACCTTTCATGATGGCAGCGAAGTGGATGCCCAGATCAAAGGTACTGACGCGGATAACGATCTGGCAGTGCTGAGTGTTGCAGTGAAGGATGTTTCTTCGGATACCTTGAGCGGGCTGAAGATCGCCACCTTGGGTGATTCGGATAACCTGAAAGTAGGTGAAACTGCCATTGCCATCGGCAACGCATTGGGCTATGGCCAGTCCGTTACCACCGGCGTTATCAGCGCACTGAACCGTAAGATCGAGACCGAAGACGGCACCAGCCAGACCCTGATCCAGACCGACGCGGCCATCAACCCCGGCAACAGCGGCGGCGCCCTTTTGAATAAGGACGGGCAGGTCATTGGCATCAACTCCTCGAAGTTCAGCGATACCAGCGTCGAGGGCATGGGGTATGCCATCCCCATCAATACCGCGATCCCGATTATCCAGGAACTGATTGACAGGGAGTCGGTTGCTTCCGCGGATGCTTCTTACCTGGGTATCAGCGGCGTGGATGTCACCAGCGACGTATCCCAGTATTACGGGCTTCCGGAAGGGGTTTATGTTTCCGATGTCGTCAGCGGCTCCCCGGCAGAAGACGCGGGCATCCAGTCCGGCGATGTCCTGACTGCTTTTGATGGGCATTCCATTGACAGCATGAGCACTTTGAAAGACCTGATGCAGTATTATGCAGCCGGGACGAAAGTCAAAGTCACGATTGAACGGCCGCAGCAGTCTGGCGAAAAGACGGAATATAAGGAAAAGACCGTGACGGTTACGTTGGCTAAGAAATCAGCGTACGCATTCTAAGGAGATATAAGCGGATTTCCGTATTATACATTCCAGAGACCAAATAAGAGATAAGAAAGACCGTGTCCATGTACAGAAAGAGTGCATGGGCACGGTCTTTTTGTTTCCGTTCTTCTGATCGCGGAATGCTGCCCATGCCGTCTTCGGATGATCCATGAAGGCTGTGTCACGGAAGGCAGCAGAGGCATCAGATGTTTCGGCTTATTCCAAGTACCGGCTTGAACAGGACAGACTCAAGCCAGCTGCCCGCAGCACCGGTTTTCGGGCGCCTGCAGCGCTTTTTTATTCCGACCGCAGCACGGTAACCGGGTCGCTCTTGGCTGCCTTTCCGGAGGGAATCAGCCCTGCCAGCAGCGTCAGCGCGATGCTTAAAAGCACCAGCAGGATGGCTGCCTTGGGCATCAGCATGGCGGTTACCGGCTGGGCGGTCTTATGCCGTATGATGTGGTTTACCAGCGGCAGCAGGCAGTAGGTGATGCCGACGCCCAGAAGCCCCGACAATGTGCCGGACAGGAAAGTTTCCGCGTTGAAGACCTGGGAGATGTTGTTCTTCGAGGCGCCCAGAGCCCTGAGGATCCCGATTTCCTTTCTCCGCTCCAGCACGCTGATATAAGTGATGACCCCGATCATGATGGAGGAAACCACCAGGGAGATGCCCACAAAGCCGATCAGGACCTTGCTGATGGTATGGACCATGTCCGTGACGGACTGCATCATGGAAGCCACGATGTCGGAATAGGTGATGACTTTGTCGACTTCTCCGGCAGCCCGCATCTGGTCATTGTAATGGTCCAGGATCTTGTTGATCTGCCCCTTGCTGTTAAAATCCTTCGCGTAGATATCGATGGAGTAGGGGGAGTTCAAATCCTCATAGCCCAGCTTTTCCAGGTTGGAGGTATAAGAGTCCTGCCCACCGGTTAAAAGCTGGCTAAGCAGGTCCTTCAGCTGGCTGGGAGACAGGTTCGTACGGATCGCCTGGGCGAAAAGCCCTTGGTCGATCTTGAAGAAGTCATTCATATTGGTGTTGACATAGCCGGAAACCGTCACCATGGCCTGCATCAGCACGTTTTCCAGGTTGCTGGTGGCCTGGGCGATGACGGCGGAAGCGGCATCCTGCACCTGGGAGGAAACCTGGTCTTCCGTGTTTTTGGCTGCAGACTGTATTTCCTGCTGGAGATCGTCCTGAAGGGCGGAGCTATCGATCATTTCTGACGCGGCATCTTCCAGGATGGCGGCCGCGTCATCCGTATCCAGGTAGTCCGCAAAGGAGCTGGTCAGCTTGGAGAGCTGGGGCATGCTGTGGTCCTTGGCATAGGATTCATATCCGTTCGCGACCGCCTGTGTCAATTCGGCAACATCCTCATCCGTAATGTCGATATTGGATGGCGTAAGCTGGGCGGCCGCGTTTTCGATGGCAGACTGGCCTTCCTGGCTGCCTAAAAACTGCTGGAACGTGCCCGCGCTGTAAATATCCAGCTGGTCGTCCTGGGAACGTCCGGCGTTGGTTTCATCTACCCAATTGATATAGGCCTGCACGGTGTCTGTCAGGACCTGCTTTATCTGGTCCTGGGTTATCAAGCTGCCGGATTTTTCCTTTATGATCTTGCCTAATTCTTCTTTTAAAAGCGACTGGGCGTCGTCCGACTTTAAATATTCCCGGAAGGAGTCGGAGAGGGCAGAGTAGTTGGTGGACGGGTCGTTTGCGGCATAGCTTAAATATCCCTTGGCCAGGGATTTGAACAGGTCCTCCATCTGGTCCTGGGTGGCGTGGATTTTGACTTTGCCTATCCACTGCCGGACCTGCTGGTCCGTAAGGGACGGCATCAGGCTTTTTAAGGAATCCTCGTCAACCAAGTCCGCCAGGTTGAAATGGGTGAAATCTGGAAGGTTGTACCCCATGCCGTTTACAATGGTGTTTTTCAAAGTATCCGCCAGCCCGGAGGATTTGAGCGCGTCCGTGTCAATGGAAAAAGCCTTTGCCACAGCGTCATGGTCCAGCGTGACAATCCCGTTTAAGTCCAGGCCGGAAGAACTGTTATCCCCAAAAGGCTTGCCAGTGAAAAGATCCGTATCCGGGTCCGCCATCTGGACCTGTACCGCGTCGCTGCTTTCCGCCCGGTTAATCAGGTCCGTCACCAGCTGGTGGGGATAGGCGATGCCGGTCTGCAGCGTATCGGAATTTTCCGTATCCTTCGGCTGGATGACGCCTACGATGGTCAGGTCTTCGCCCTTGGATACCGCGTCTGCCACATAGTCTTCGTCATCGGAACGGTCTGTCCATGTCCCATATTCGGAGTTGTATTCATACAGGTTGCTGCTGTCCACCAGCTTGAATTTCCTGCCGATAAAGGTGTCATAGGAGTAATACTGCTGCTCGGAAGCGTCCCCGGAAGCATTTCCGGAGGCATCCCCAGAAGTGGAAGAAGAGCCGGAGGAAGCCGCTGCAGCAGAGGCATTTCCGGAAGACGTGGCGGCAGCGCCGTTAGCGCCGCTTCCTTCGGACCCTGGGTCCACGCTGCCGCCCCCGGCAGAACTGCTGCCAGGACCGGTGCCGGACCCGCTGCCGGAACTGCCGTCACTGCTCCCGTCCCCTACCTGTGCCGTGCTCCCCAGGGCGGACTGTGCCATGCCTAGGATGGAATTGGAGCTGCTGCCGGAGAAATTGTTGATCATATCCTGCAGCTTGGTGGGGTCCAGGATGCCCAGTTCATAGAGCAGGAAGTCTGTCACTTCGCCTTTGGAGGAAAGCACCAGCACCAGCTCATGGTCGTTTTGGGGCCACCTGCCGCTTTTCAGGTCGTAATTGTCCATATAAAGGGAAGAGTCATCCGGCAGGGGGTGGAACAGGGATTCCCCGATGGCGCCGTCCATCAGGCTGCTGACATCGATGATGGAGGTGAGCATGGAGGAAAGCATGGTGTTCGGGTTCAGCTGGTATGTGCCGGTTTCGTCCTGCCGGTAAATCAGGGGCTTTACATTGTAATTGTACTGGATGGAAGAAGCGTAATCCATGATATCGCTCTTCCCGCTGTCCAGGTAAGCTTTCAGGGATGCCAGGTCGTTCTGGCTGGCGCCGGAAAAAAGCTGCTTTGCCAGGTTGTTTACGCCGACTTTGTTTACCACGGCGTCCCCGTTATCCTCTGTGCCAAAGAGGCTGGAGGAAGTCTGGGTGACCAGGGTGGATAAATCAATGCCGGTCTGGGTGATTTCCAGAGGGTACATGGACAAAGTAGCCGCTTCCACAGAGCTGACATACTGGGAAATGCCGGTGGATAATGCCAGGACCAACGCAATGCCGATAATGCCGATGGAGCCCGCGAAGGACACCAGGAAGGTCTGTGCCGCCTTTGCTTTCAAGTTGTTAAAGCTCAAGGTGATGGCAGTAAAAAAAGACATAGAGGATTTGCCGAAGGAGCGGCCGGAGACCACCTTTTCCTCCGGGGCATCTGTATAAGGGTTGGAATCATCCGTGATTTTCCCGTCCCGGATCGTGACGATCCTGGTGGCATACTGCTTGGCCAGGGAAGGGTTGTGGGTGACCATGACCACCAGGCGGTCTTTGGCCACTTCCTTTAGGATATCCATGATCTGCACGCTGGTAGCCGTGTCCAACGCGCCGGTGGGCTCGTCCGCCAGCACAATGCGGGGGTTGTTGACCAAAGCCCTGGCGATGGCCACCCTCTGCATCTGGCCGCCGGAAAGCTGGTTGGGGCGTTTGTCCATATGGCGTTCCAGCCCGACTTTCCGCAGCGCTTCTTTTGCCCGCTCCCTGCGCTCCGCGCCGGAAATGCCGGAAATGGTCAGGGCCAGTTCCACATTGGACAGGACGCTCTGGTGCATGATGAGGTTATAGCTTTGGAAAACGAAGCCGATGGCATGGTTCCGGTAGGAATCCCAGTCCCGGTCCCTGTATTTTTTGGTGGAAGTGCCATTGATGATAAGGTCGCCGCTGTCATAGCGGTCTAACCCTCCGATGATATTTAAAAGGGTTGTTTTTCCCGAACCGCTGGGACCTAATATGGCGACAAATTCGTTGTCACGCAGGTCCAGGCTCACATCGTCCAGCGCGTGGACTTCTGTAGACCCTGTGCGGTAAATTTTCGATAAGTGTTTAATCTGCAGCATGGAAACGCATCCTTTCGCATAAAGCGCGGATGCAGGGCAGAAAGACCTTCCGAAAGAACAGAGTGGCAGGAAATACGCCATATGCCGGAAAAGCAGGCACGGTAAAAAGCAGGCGCCCCGTTTCCTGTTTACCCAGCAGGAAAAACAGTCACTGGAGCCATACTGCCTGGTCCCCTGCCTTTATTGGCAGCCAGCATCTTCTGGCAGCGGATTGTTATCCCAGATGCTGGATCAAATCGGCAAAGGACCCTCTTGTCACTTTCAGAAGGTCTGCCGGGGAAAGGGAGAGGGACAAGCCGATGCGCCCTCCGCTGATCAGGATGGTATCAAACTGCTGTGCCGATTCATGGATCACGGTAGGGAACTGCTTTTTCATGCCGATGGGGCTGCAGCCTCCCCGGACATAGCCCGTCAGAGGCGTCAGGTCCTTTACATGGATCAGTTCAATGGATTTTTCCCCTACCGCTTTTGCAGCTTTTTTAAAATCCACCTCTTCCGCAACAGGGATGACCAGCACATAGTGCTGCCCGCTTTTCCCAATGGCGACCAGCGTTTTGAAGGAACCTTCCAGAGGCAGCCCCAGCTCCTTTGTACTGGAAATGCCGTCTTTAAAATCTTCACATTCGTATGTATATTCCTGATAAGGGACTTTTGCACGCTCAAGCATACGCATGGCGTTGGTCTTTTTTTCTTTCGCCATTGGACTTCCTTTCCGATCGGCGGGACTGCCCTGCAGCCGCAGCAGCATATCCCGTTTGGCATTATGTTACTCCCAAAAGGGGTAGAAGTCAAAGCACAGACAGCACCGTCTGTCCGCGTTTCACAGCCACTTCAGGGCAGGCTGTCCTTCCGTCGGCGCGGGCAGCACAAGGGCAGGATAGGCCTGTGAAGAGGGCAGGAGGCCGTTTGCTTTCCAAAGCCCGCAGCCGGCCTGGCCGGACAGCCGTGCAGATACCTCTTCTTTCACGATCCCGCGGCGTGCCGGATGTCCCCGTTTTCTTTACTTTAAAGGGTAAACATGCTAAATTGGAAACGTTAATGGCATTTCATCTTTTACCGCCTTTCGGCGGGAAATTACGAGGGTAAATTATGATATCAGATAAAATGAGAAAGAACGTGGAAAACGGCTCCCAGATCCGTGCCATGTTCCGGGAAGGAAAAGAAATGGCCGAGAAAGTCGGCGCGGAAAATGTATATGATTTTACGCTGGGCAACCCCTATACGCCTACGCCGGCAGCCTTTGCGGACGCCATCCGCACCCTTTTGGATACGGAGGATACCACGACGCTTCATGGCTATACGGATAACGAAGGTTTTCCGGATGTCCGCCAGGCCATTGCGGACAACCTGAACAAGCGCTTCGGTTCCCATTACACTGCCCACAACATCCTGATGACGGTGGGCGCGGCCTGTGCTTTAAACTGCATCCTGAAGACCCTGCTGAACCCGGGCGAACAGGTCCTGTTCATCCGTCCCTATTTTACCGAATATCGTAACTATGTAGGCAACTTTGACGCGGAATATGTGGAAGCTGCCTGCGATAAAGACTTTATGCCTGACCTTGCGGATTTTGAAGCCAAGATCACGCCGAAGACCAAAGTCGTGCTGATCAACACCCCCAACAACCCCAGCGGCGTAGTTTATACGCCCCAGGTGCTCAAGGGGATGGGCGAGATCCTGGAGAAGAAGGAAAAGGAATACGGCACGGACATCTACCTGGTATCCGACGAGCCTTACCGGGAGCTGGTTTATGATGGCATCACAAACCCCTTCGTGCCGGATTATTACAAGAACACCATCATCTGCTATTCCTTCAGCAAGTCCCTGTCCCTGCCGGGCGAGAGGATTGGCTACCTGGCCATCCCCGATGAAGCGGCGGACAGCGACATGATGATCCAGGCGGCATCGGTGGCCATCCGGATCCTGGGCTTCGTCAACGCGCCGTCCCTGATCCAGAAGGCGGTGGCAAAGTGCCTGGATGAAAAGACAGATGTGGCTTATTATGACCGGAACCGGAAATTCTTATACAGCCATCTGAAGGACCTGGGCTTTGAATGCGTCATGCCCCAGGGCGCTTTTTACCTTCTGATGAAGACGCCTATGGAAGAAGCGGATTTTGTTGGCCTGGCGAAGAAATTCCATATCCTTTTAGTGGGCACCACTTCCTTCGGCGCCCCGGGCTATGTCCGCATCGCGTATTGTACCTCTTATGAAAAAATCGCCGCTTCTATGCCGGCGTTTGAAGCATTGGCAAAGGAATGTAAACTGGGATGAAAGAAACAAGAGCAGGCTGGGAAGAAAATGTCAGGCAGGTAGTGCCGTATGTACCGGGCGAGCAGCCAAAGGAAGACGGCGTTATCAAATTAAATACCAATGAAAACCCCTATCCGCCTTCCCCGAAGGTGGAGGCAGCCCTGAGAGGGGAAAAGGTGGCAGACCTTAGGAAATATCCGGATCCCACCGCGGAAATGCTGGTGGATGCCATCGCGCAGCAGTGCGGCGTAACCCCGGACATGGTTTATCCGGGCGTAGGCTCCGATGATGTCCTGTCCATGTGCTTTATGACCTTTTTCCAGTCCGGAAAACCGCTGCTTTTCCCGGATATTACCTATTCGTTCTATGACGTATGGGCACAGCTTTACCGGATACCATATCTGGCAGTGCCATTGGACAAACACTTCCACATCCAAAAGGAAGATTATTATACGGAAAACGGCGGCATCATTTTCCCGAACCCCAACGCGCCCACCGGCATTGAAGAGAGCCAGGACATGGTGGAAGACATTATCCAGCACAATCCGGATTCTGTCGTCATCGTGGATGAGGCTTATGTGGATTTCGGCGGCACCAGCGCGCTGCCATTCGTAAAGAAATATGACAACCTGCTGGTAGTCCAGACTTTCTCCAAGTCCCGTTCCATGGCCGGCATGCGCATCGGCTATGCCATCGGCAGCCCGAAGCTCATCGAATACCTGAATCGCGTCAAATATTCCTTCAACTCCTATACCATGAGCAGGACGGCCATCGAAGCCGGTACCGCCGCTATGGAAGACAAGGATTATTTCGAGACGACCAGGAATAAGATCATCGAGACCAGGGAATGGTCCAAGAAGGAACTGGCCCGCCTGGGCTTCACGTTCCCGGACTCCAAGGCTAACTTCCTGTTCGTGACCAACCCGAAACTGGATGCCAAAAAGCTGTTTGAGGACTTGAAGCAGGCAAAGATCTATGTGCGCTATTTTGACAAGCCCAGGATCAACCAGTACCTGCGTATCACTATCGGCACGCAGGAAGAGATGCAGGCCCTGATCCATTTCCTGGAAAATTACAGCCAGGACTAAGTCCTGGGATGGCAATAAATGGGCGAGCCACGCCATGAAGGAGCGCGGCTGCGGGCGAAGGCGTGGCCGGCGTCATCGCTTTTTGAGCGAGGACATTGGTCTAAGGAGAGCCATGCCGGGAAAGACCGCGCTGCGGCGGGTCGTGGCCGGCGCCATCGCTTTTTGAACTATGGCATATAAAGGAGAACTTACCGAATTTTATGGAAAGCTTGGTCGTTTGGTTTACTTCGACAATCGGGAAATATATTTCCAGACAGGTCTGCGTTTTTATCATTTCCATCCTGCCTATCCTGGAATGCCGGGGAGGACTTCTGGCTTCCAGCCTTCTGGAAGTGCCGATCCTGCAGGCGATCCCTTTGTGCGTCATCGGGAATATCCTGCCCATCCCGTTCATCCTGCTTCTCATCCGCAAGATCCTGGACTGGATGAAAAAGACGAAGCACCTGAAAAAGCTGGCGGAAAAACTGGAAGCACGGGCAATGAAACGCAGCGACTCCGTAAAGAATGCCGAATTCTGGGGGCTGGTAGCCTTCGTAGGGATCCCCCTTCCGGGGACCGGGGCCTGGACAGGCTCTTTGGTAGCCGCCCTTCTGGACATTGATTTTAAGAAAGCGGTCCTGGCAGAACTTTTGGGCGTCGCCATCGCTACTGTCATTATGTCGTTTGTTTCTTACGGGCTTTTAGGCGCGCTGTTGCATTAAGGCAGGACAGGGGGTTGCTTTGATGAAATAGGCAAAAGCCTTGCAGACGCTTCGCTTTCATGAACAAGGAAGGCAGGGCGGGCGTTTTATATCAGATAGAAAAAGAGGTAAGGAAAAGGGATGCGCCTTTGTAGGCAGCATCCCTTAGATGTATAAACCTTGTGCAGGAGATGCCTTTCCGGCAGCGCCTGCGGGATGGAGGATTTATGGATTATTTAGTACGGGCGACAGCGGCAGAAGGGCAGGTCCGTGCCTTTGCCGTCAATTCCACAGACATGGTTTCCTACGCGCAGAAGGTGCATGGCACGACGCCGGTGGCATCTGCCGCTTTGGGCAGGCTCCTGACCGGCGGGGTCATGATGGGTTCCATGATGAAAGACGAAGGCGACCTGCTGACCCTGCAGGTCCGGTCGGAGGGACCGCTGAAAGGCATGATCGTGACGGCGGATTCCCAGGGACATGCCAAGGGCAGCGTGACCGTCCCTACAGCGGACGTACCACCCAAATACGCAGGAAAGCTGGACGTAGGGGCTGCGGTAGGCCCGGGCATCCTGCAGGTAGTGCGGGACTTGGGGCTCAAAGAGCCCTATTCCAGCCAGGTGCCGCTGCAGACCGGCGAGATCGGGGATGACCTGACCTACTATTTTGCCATGTCCGAGCAGGTGCCCTCCGCGGTAGGGCTGGGCGTCCTGGTGGATACAGACTGGAGCATCCTGACGGCAGGCGGCTTTATCGTGCAGCTGATGCCTTTTGCGGAAGAAGGGACCATTGAGAAACTGGAGCAGAATGTAGGCGCCATTTCCTCTGTGACAGACCTCCTGCAGGAAGGCTATACACCGGAAATGCTTTTGGAAAAAGTGCTGGACGGCATGTCTTTGGAAATTACGGACAAAATGCCGGTTTCCTTTTACTGCGGCTGCTCCAAGGAGCGCTTTGCGGGAGCCCTGGAAGGGATCCAGGCAAAGGACCTGCAGGAAATGATCGATGATGGGGAGCCCATCGAAGTGGTCTGCCATTTCTGCAACAGCAAATATACCTTTACGCCGGATGAACTCCGGGAAATCCTGGCGCGCAGGAATAAATAGGAAACAGCCGCGTTCCTTTAGAGAGCCAGCTGTTTTAAATTCCAGTTCGTCTGCATCATGCAGACAATGCAAATTGTTTTGTATTCCGGCTCATCAGAATTATGAGCTCATGCAATAAAGGGCTTTGGAAAAGCGAGCCATCGCTTTTCCAAAGCCCTTTGTTGCATGAGTTAACATGAGTTCATTCGTTTTCTCGTTCAGTTCTGTGCAGACAATTCCTTGACCTGCGGGATCTTTTTCAGGATCGGTGCCAGTACCGTGCAGATCACGACGCCGGTAATGCCCTGGATGATGTTGAAGGGGATCCCGCTGGCGGCTGCGATGGCGGCAGCGGCAAAGCCGGATTTGGCCGCGGTTTCCGCGCCGATCAGGATCAGGATGATTTCTGCGAAGAAATATCCCACTACCATGAAAGCTTCTGCTGCGACGCCGCTGAGGATCAGGAAGGAAATAGGGACGCTGGAGCGGCCTGCATGCCCTTCCGTGAGGCTCTCGCTTTTCCCAAAGTGGCGTGCCAGTGAGCGGTAAAGCGCTCCCGCGATGGCGGCAGTGAACGCTTTGATAATCAGCGTGGCAGGTGCCCAGACAGCATAACCGCTGAAAATATCAGAAAACATGGAACCGATGCCGGCGGCCAGGGCGCCTACGGACGGCCCTAACAGGATGCCGCAAAGCAGTACCAGCCCGTCGCCCAGATGGATATAACCGAAGGTAGGTGTCGGAAAACGGATGATCATCGTTGCGACACAGGTAAAAGCAGCCATTAACGCTGCAATGATTATGTTACGCGTCTTTTTCATAATAGGATACTCCTTCCCACAATGTCATCGCCTTTAGGGCGATGACGCAGGCCACGCCTTCGTACGCAGTGCGAATCAGGATGGCGTGGACTGTCTTCCCTAAATTTCCTACTATTATATATTGAAATAGTAGGAATTACAATTGGGGCAGAACCCGATTTTCAAGGTTTTGGAAAGATTCAGAAGAAATACGGATAAGGCGGATTTTTTCGCAAAAAGTTTATGCAGATTTTTTCCACAGAAACTTGCGGCACGTTTTTTTCATAGAAACTTTATGTTAAAATAGGTACAAAAGGAGTTATCGTCTGAAAAAAAGGACAGACGCCGCATTCCCAATCGTCCATAAGGAGAGCCGCGCCATGAAAGATCACGCTTCGCGTGAGGGCGCATCCTGCGTCACTGCCTTGACAGGCGAGACAGCGGACGATGCGGCTAGTGCATCGTAAGGGATCTTCCCGCTGAAGCGGGTCCCTCCTTACGATAGAAAAAGGAAGCGTGTTATGACAGATCTTGCTATAAAAGAACTTGCGGAGCGGATTTACAACCTGGACTCCAAGGCCTATGAAAATTCCAAAAGCACCATGGGGAAGACCTTCCCGGCCTCCCTTCCGATGTCGGTGAAGGAGATCATCGTCAGCCTGGAAACGGCGGACCGGAAAACCATCGCCAATACCATGACGGTCATCGGGAACATGATCAAGACGATCCCGGAGGGGAAAGTCTACCGGGAACTGGAAGCGGAATATGACGAACTGAACAACGCAGTCATGAAATATATTGATGAGCATGCCAGCGTTTCGGACATTTCCATGTCAGCCTTCAACCTGCAGTCCCGTTACGAATCGGGAAAGGAATACAAGGACATTATCTGCATCAGCCGTGAATTCGGCAGCGGCGGCCACGAGATCGGCTACCTCCTCTCCAAGGAACTGGGATATGCCTTTTATGATAAGGAAATCTTTGAGATGACGGCCGATGCTTTGGGAGAGCCGGAGGACCAGATGAAGGAAGACGTGGATGAAGCACTTTCCAAGGAATCCTTCGCCAACACCTTTGCCGGAAAAAAGAAGATGAACTATGTGGGCATTTCCTCCAGTGATGCCGTCTATTTTAAGCAGAGCCAGATGATTATCGAGCTGGCCCAGAAGCAGGACTGCATCTTCCTGGGACGCTGTGCCGACGTCGTGCTCCAGCAGCAGAATATCCCCTGCTGCAGCATTTTCATCGGGGCTCCCACGGCTGCCCGTGTCCAGCGGAAAATGCAGATTGAAAACATTTCCCAGCAGGACGCGGAGCGCCTGGTCAAGAAGATGGATAAGCAGAGGAAGGATTATTACAAATATTACACCGGCCGGGAATGGGGCTATGCCTCCAATTACGACCTGTGCATCAACAGCGCCACCTATGGCATTCCCAAGACGCTGGAAATGATCCTCCATATGCTGAAGCTGGCCCATGGTGACGAGGCAAAATAACAGGGCGCCCAGTCCACGATATTGAGGCGCGATAGACACAGGATCCATGGCGGCGAGACGGAAGGACAGCGGTAACAGTGCGCCGTTACTGGACGGATAATGGAGTGCCAAGGACTCCTGGTTGATAATATTAGAGGGAAAGATAACTTTGTGCCAAAGCATTGGAAAGCTTGTAGAATCCGTGCTTTGGCACAAATTTTATTTTGGGATTTGTTGACAGTGCATAACGCCGGTTGTAAAATTTCCTTTGTGATGATTTAACTTTGCTTCACAAAGGAGAAAAAAGACAATGAGTTATGTAGATGAAGTCTATGCAAATCTTGCTGCCAAGAATGCCGGCGAGCCGGAATTCCTGCAGGCAGTAAGGGAAGTCCTGGATTCCCTGCGCCCGATCATTGATGCCAATGAAGAGCTTTACCGCAGCCAGGGCCTTCTGGAGCGCCTGGTTGAGCCGGACCGTCAGATCAAATTCCGTGTACCATGGGTGGATGACAATGGCAACGTCCAGGTAAACATCGGTTACCGTATTGAATTTAACAATGCCATTGGACCGTACAAGGGAGGCCTTCGTTTCCATCCGTCCGTATACGCCGGAATCATTAAATTCCTGGGCTTCGAGCAGATCTTCAAGAACTCCCTGACTGGACTGCCGATCGGCGGCAAGGGCGGTTCTGATTTCGACCCGAAGGGCAAATCCGACCGTGAAGTCATGGCATTCTGCCAGAGCTTTATGAGCGAGCTTTACAAATACATCGGTGCGGACATCGACGTACCGGCTGGCGACATCGGAGTTGGCGGCAGGGAAATCGGTTACATGTTCGGCATGTACAAGAAGCTTACCGGCAGGTATGAAGGCGTGCTGACAGGCAAGGGGCTTAGCTATGGCGGATCCCTGGCACGTACCGAAGCGACCGGTTATGGCGTGCTTTATATCACCGAGGAACTCCTCAAAGACCATGGCATGGATATCGCAGGCAAGACCATCGCTGTATCCGGTGCCGGCAATGTAGCAATCTATGCGATCGAAAAAGCACAGCAGCTGGGCGCTAAGCCGGTTACCTGCTCTGATTCCACCGGTTGGATCTACGATCCGGAAGGCATCGACGTGGCACTCCTGAAGGAAGTAAAGGAAGTAAAACGTGCCCGCCTGACCGAGTATGCAGCTGCACGTCCTTCCGCACAGTACCACGAAGGCAAAGGCGTATGGACTGTTAAATGCGACATCGCCCTTCCGTGCGCTACCCAGAACGAACTGGACCTGGATGACGCAAAGGCACTGGTTGCAGGCGGCGTAAAGGCAGTCTGCGAAGGCGCAAACATGCCGACCACCCTGGAAGCAACCAAGTACCTGCAGGACAACGGCGTGCTCTTTATCCCGGGCAAGGCATCCAATGCCGGCGGCGTTGCTACCTCCGCACTGGAAATGTCCCAGAACTCCGAGCGCCTGAGCTGGAGCTTCGAAGAAGTAGACCAGAAACTGCAGAACATCATGAAGAACATCTACAAAGAGATCTCCAGCGCCGCAAAACGCTACGGCCACGAAGGCGACTATGTAGTTGGTGCCAATATCGCCGGCTTCGAGAAAGTTGCTGACGCTATGCTGGCACAGGGTATCTGCTAATACCTGTTTCTCCTAATAAATGCCATCACTCAAAGAGGGATGACATAGGCCATGCCAGCGCCGCAGGCGTAAAAAGGACAGACGCCGCATTCCCAATCGTCCATAAGGAAAGCCGCGCCATGAAAGATCACGCTTCGCGTGAGGGCGCGTCCTGCGTCACCGCCTTGACAGGCGAGACGGCGGACGATGCGGCTAGTGCATCGCAAGGAATCCTCCCGCTGAAGCGGGTCCCTCCTTGCGATATAAAATAGCATGGCTCTCCGATGAAAGAAAAAATATCTTAAACCAAAATGAGGGCGCCCCGCAATCCGGAAGGATAGCAGGACGCCCTTTTTAGCCAGTTCATCAACAATAGGAAGGCCATGTAACAAGGTGCTTTGGAAAAGCGATAAATCGCTTTTCCAAAGCACCTTGTTACATGTATATGGATCTATTTCTATTTTCTTATGAACGGCATGTTTCACGCATATGGATTATCTGCAAACGGGGTTACCCGCCGCCTGTTTTTGAGTGTGTGCCCTGCAAAATGGGATTCATACGAGACATACACTGCCTGCTATTTTCCGTGACATGTACATGCTTTTTACAGGCGCAGCATGGTCATTCTTTTCTTGCTACCAGCTGCTTGTCTACTGTGATGGCGGTATCGTATTCCTCGCCCATTTTCCTCTTTATTTCCTTTGTGATGCAGGAGCGGATCTGCTCGTTGGTATAAAAGAAATCGTACGGCACTTCGATGTCAAAAACCAGGTTTGCGCCTTTGCGCTTCTCTACCATGCGGAAGTCGTGCATGCGCAGGCGCGGGTCGATTTCCTGGAGGATGGAGAGGACTTTTTCCCGAGTTTCATTTACAGCCGGGTCATCAATCTGCAGCGGGTCCATATGGATGACGGCGGTGCAGCCCAGCTCTTTGTTCAGCTGCTTTTCCGCCTGGTCGATGGTGTCATGAAGCCCCATCAAATCCCCCCGGCTGTCCACTTCCGCGTGGAGGCTGATGATGACCCTGCCGGGACCGTAATCGTGGACCATCAGGTCGTGCATTCCCAGGATTTCGGGATAGGACAGGACGATTTCACGGATCTTGTCTACAAATTCCTGGGTAGGGGCGGTGCCCAGCAGGGGGCTGATGGTTTCCTTGGCGGAGTCAAAAGCGGCATAAAGGACGAAAGCGGCTACCACAAGGCCGGCAGGGCCGTCCAGGTGCAGGCCGGTGGTTTTTTCCAGAATAGCAGCGGCCAAAACCACCGAGGTGGAAATGGTATCGCTGAGGCTGTCCAGGGAGGCGGCTTTCATGACGGGGGAATCCCAGCGCTTTGCCAGCGAGCGGTTGTAAGAAGCCATGTAGAGCTTTACCAGGATCGATGCCACCAGTACCAGGACCACGGCAGCGTTAAACGCAGCGCTCTCCGGGTGCAGGATTTTTTTGACAGAGCTTACGACTAACTGGTAGCCCATGACAAAAATGATGCCGCAGACGACAAGCCCCGCGATATATTCAATGCGCCCATGCCCGTAAGGGTGCTCCGGGTCCGGCTTTGCCTTTGCCAGGCGGAAGCCCAGCAGCGTCACGATGCAGGAACCGCAGTCCGACAAGTTGTTGAAGGCATCGGCGGTAATCGAGATGGAACCGGTGATGGTACCGACCATATATTTTCCTAAGAATAGCAGGATGTTCAGGATGACGCCGGCAATACCGGAAATCTGCCCGTAAAAAGTGCGGGTCTCGCTTTCGGACATCCCTTTTTTCTTAAATAATTTCGCAAGCAGCGTGATCATGGGTCTTCTTCTTTCTTGTTGCGGGTTTCATTTTTTCTTACACCTCCGCACCCGGGAGCCATTCCTGGGTGGGCAGAAATATTCCTGTTTCCTGCAGCCGCTTGTGGAACGTCCCGCTCCGGCGGCATGGAGGCAGCGCAGGCCGCGCCATTGCGTCCTGGCACAAGGCGCCCTGGTTTCATCAGAGGGCAGTGCCGGCATGGCAGGCCATTTCACAGTCCGCATAGCTTTTTTCAGGCATCTGCCTAAATGTATCACAGTGGGATAGAAATGCAAGAGGGGAGTTCCCCAGCGGTTGTGATTTTCCACGTTTAGGGTTATATTTAAAACCATGAGATAGAAGCCGTGCCATATCAATGCGCCCTGTGTGCGCGGGTACGGCTGTTTCATCATCCGCCAGGTGATGAAATATAGAAGAAGGATAATGAAAAATATCCAATGCAGGAGGAACTTTCATGGCAGAAAGCAGTAAAGAAAAATTCGCAAAAATTAAAAAGCAGGTGGAGGCAAATGAGCAGGATCCCGCAAAGCAGGAAAATCCCTTTGCAGAGCAGCTCAATGCTTACTCCTCTGTAAAACATGTCATCGGCATTGTCAGCGGCAAAGGCGGGGTCGGCAAGTCCTTCGTAACAGGCGCCCTGGCATCTGCCATGGCAAGGAAAGGATACAGGGTCGGCATCCTGGATGCTGATATTACTGGGCCGTCCATCCCGAAAATGTACGGCCTCCACGGGCCGGCTGTAGGGAATGACAAAGGCGTTCTGCCGATCCCTACAAAGGATGGCATCAAAGCGATGTCCATCAACCTTCTGGTAGATGACGAGGAAGCGCCGATGGTATGGAGAGGCCCGGTCATTGCCGGCACCGTAAAGCAGTTCTGGTCCGAGGTTTACTGGGGCGATATCGACTATCTTTTCGTGGATATGCCGCCCGGAACCGGTGACGTGCCTCTTACGGTATTCCAGTCCCTGCCGGTGGAGCAGGTCGTAGTCGTTACCTCTCCACAGGACCTGGTTTCCCTGATCGTAAAGAAGGCATACAACATGGCAGAAATGATGAACATTTCCGTCCTGGGCATCGTGGAAAATTACAGCTACCTGGTATGCCCGCACTGCGGGGAAAAGATCTCTGTCTTCGGCGAGAGTGATATCGATACGACCGCAAACGAGCTGGGCACGGAAGTACTGGCAAAACTCCCCATGAATCCGGAATTTGCCAAACTGGTGGACCAGGGGCGCTTCGACGAGATCCGTATCCCGGAACTGGACAAGGCAGTAGAAGAGCTGGCCGGGCTGGACTAAGGCCGGGCGCCGCATTCCAGATCGCCTTCGGACGATGCGGCTAATATACATCGTAAAGGATCCTCCCGCTGAAGGACCTCCTTACGATAGATAAAGCAAAGGTTTAGGCAGCTGAAATCTGGTCGGACCAGGCTGATGGGTATAGAGAGCTTTGCATGCTTATTCTGCCTCAGATCGTTTCTGAGCCGGCTTTTTATGCTTTTCCTGCCTCTGCCTGCTTTTTCGCCGGTTTTTTCGAAAAGCGCCTGCGCAGGAGGGATTCCAGGTAATGCCACAGCATCCCGATGGGGACGCAGACCAGGCAGTTTGCCAGTATGTGCAGCCCCATGGGCAGGCCGGCCAGATGGAAGCGGTTGTTCCATTCCATCCGGTAAAAGACCATCTGGACCAGGAAAATGTGGAAGCTGGAGATGCCCACCTGGGTTACGATTTTATGGGCGATGCCCGGAAGCCGCTTGTCTTCGAACAGATGGAAGCAGACCACCAGGATCGCGATAAAGTAACCGATGGAGTACACGCTGGTGTTCCTCCAGTAAGTGTTGAGGAACCAGCGGAACTTAAAGTAATCAATTGCCGTGATATAGGTAAACCCACAGGCAAACAGCATTGCCAGCACCACCGGGTGGATTTTCCTGTGGTAGAAAAAGTACATGCCAAAGCCGATCAAAAACAAGTAACGGAAAATCAACAGCCGGTTCGTTTCCTGGGGCACCGGGATCATATGGACGGAAAGCTCATAAAGAAGATCCAGACCCAGAAGCAGCAGCAGCCCTTTTTCCTTCCATTTTCGGACCAGCAGGAAAAACAGCGGCGCCAGCAGGATGAACTGCCAGTAGACACAGATAAAATAACCACCGTGGATGCCGCCCTTGATGCCGCCGGTGAAAAAGGTATACAGGAAGCTTTTCGGGTTTAAGACATATTCCCAGGCGTTCCGGCGCCATACTTCGAAGAAATAAGCGACAGCATACGGGATCAGGAGCCATTCGGCGCTTTTCCAGATCCGCAGCGGGTGGTAAAATTGTTTTAAGGAAGTGTAATTTTTCCTGCTGAAGGACATGGCGGAGTTAAAGCCGGACAGGAACAGGAAAATCGGCACGCTGCCCTGCACCACATAAGAAAACAGGGGGAAATTTTTCGTATTAAACCCGAAATGGGTGATGATGACCAATATGGTGGCTATCGCTTTCAGGTAGTCGATTAAAGCGATCCTTTTCTGCTGCATTTTTTATACTTCTTTCCAAAATTTTGGGACCGGGTAAAAGGCATATAATAGGAACCGGGACACGGGAAAGAGAACCAGCCGGAAAAGTGGGATGAGACCTATCCTGGACACGGAATAATATTAATATCCTTGCTATTCATTTCGAAACCGGTATTTAATATAGCAGAAAAAGAATGACCTGTAGAGGGGATAATTTTTTTTGCTGATTCGTTTTTGCACTTTTTGTGTGAAAGATGTTAAAAACCGCGGCAATGATTTCAGGAGGGGATCCGCTAAGTAATAGTAGGGGTAGCCCGCGCCGGAACTGGCTAAGTAACAAAGTTTTATGTGGGAATCTGCTGGGCAGCAGACTTTTACACCGGAATCCGCGAAGTAATAATAGACCCACACCGGACCCAGAAAATTTCTCTGCAGAATTTTGAAAAAAGCGTTTGACATTGGCATGGACTGTTGTTATAATAGCCATTGCGTCAAGCAATTAGACGGCATGCGGAAGTGTCGGAACTGGCAGACGAGCAAGACTAAGGATCTTGTGTTCATTGCGAACGTGTGGGTTCAAGTCCCATCTTCCGCATTATTGATAAGGACTCTAGCAAAAACAGAATGGCGAGGTGAAAATCATGAAAGAAGGAATCCATCCAAAATATTACCAGGCTACTGTTACCTGCAACTGCGGTAATACTTTCGTAACTGGTTCTACGAAGGAATCCATCCACGTTGAAATTTGTTCCAAATGCCATCCGTTCTATACCGGACAGCAGAAGGCGGCTTCAGCCCGTGGACGTATTGAGAAATTCAATAAAAAATACGGTATTAAATAATCGAATTTTTGAAGCCTGTCCGGTAAGGACAGGCTTTTTTTCGTATAAGGCCTTGTGTGTGCAAGGCTTCTTTTTCTAAAATATTTCCAGTAAGAGAACCAGGCTGTACAGGGCGCTTTTTGTGTGACGATGTGCGGCCGTGCTGCCGCCTTGAAAGCGGCGGGATAAAACAAGAATGCAGCGGCACGCAGTTGAGAGCGTGGCTGGGCCGTCACTTTGCAGGCGGCGGGATAAAACAAGGAGGCCATTGCTTATGAAGGCATCCGGGATCGGCGGGCAGGCCGTACTCGAAGGGGTCATGATGCAGAACCGGGACCGTTATGCGGTATCCGTGCGCAAGCCAGACGGCACGATCCAGACAAAAGTAGAGAAAGTACAGGATTCAAGGGCGGTTTCCACTATGAAAAGGTTTCCGATCTTAAGGGGCGTCATCAGCTTCCTCAATTCCCTGATCCTGGGAATGAAGACTTTGAGCTTTTCCGCCTCTTTCTATGAGGACGAGGACGGGAACGAGCAGGAGCTGACCAAAGGGGAGCTTACCCTCACCCTGGCGGTGTCCATCCTTCTGGCGGTAGGCATCTTCATGGTGCTTCCATATGCCCTTTCCCTGCTTTTCCAGAAATTTGTAACAAATATCACGGTGCTTTCCCTGATTGAAGGCGCCATCCGCATGGTGATTTTCCTGGCCTATGTCTGGGCGATTTCCCTGACAAAGGATATCCGCCGGGTTTATATGTACCATGGGGCAGAGCATAAATGCATCAACTGCGTGGAGCACGGGATGCCATTGTCTGTGGAAAATGTGCAGAAAAGCAGCCGCTTCCACAGGAGGTGCGGCACCAGCTTCCTTCTGATCGTCATGGTCATCAGCATCCTGGTGTTCGCCTGCATCCGTACGCCGTCGCCTATCATGCGGCTGGTTTTAAGGCTCCTTTTGGTGCCGGTGGTGGCAGGGCTCTCTTATGAGGTGATCCGCTTTTCAGGAAAAACGGAAAACAAGCTCGCTTTGGCGCTGACCCAGCCGGGCATCTGGCTGCAGCACCTGACCACCAAAGAGCCGGAAGACGACATGGTGGAAGTCGCCATTGCCTCTGTGGAAGCGGTCTTTGACTGGGAAGGTTTCCTTGCCGGGAAAGACGCCTCCAGCTGCTTCCCGAAGGAGGTAGAGGCAGCGTGACCTATCGGGAAAAACTGATGGAAACCCGCCAGCGCCTGAAAGAAGCCGGCGTGGAAGAATGGAAGACGGACGCCTGGCTGCTCTTTTCCGCCGCATCCGGGCTGAGCCGCAGCCGTTACCTTCTGGATGAGGATAAGCCATTCCCCAAAGAAAAGGAAGAAACGCTAGGCCAGATGGCGACCCGCCGGGCAAAGCGGGAGCCGGTGCAGTACCTCCTGGGAGAACAGGACTTTTACGGCAGGCCTTTCCGGGTGGAGCCGGGCGTGCTGATCCCCCGCCAGGATACGGAAGTGCTGGTGGAAGAGGCGCTGAAAGGCCTTGCCCCGGGCAGCAGGGTTTTGGACCTTTGCACCGGCAGCGGATGCATTTTAGTCAGCATCCTCTGCGAAGGGAAGGGTTTGGCCGGCACCGGTACGGACATTTCGCCCAAGGTCCTTGCCCTGGCAAAGGAAAACGCGGAGCGCAACGGGGCACATGCCGATTTTGTGCAGGGCGACCTGTTTGAAAACGTGGAAGGCACCTATGACCTCATCGTATCCAACCCGCCCTACATCCCCACCGGGGATATTGAAGGCCTGATGCCGGAAGTGCGGGATTTTGAGCCCCACCTGGCGCTGGACGGCAGCGGGGACGGGCTTTCTTTTTACCGCCGCATTGCCGCGGAAGGGCAGGATTACCTGTCGGATGGCGGGAAACTTTATTTGGAAATTGGAAATACCCAGGCCAGGGAAGTCTGCGGGCTTCTGGAAGCCGAGGGTTGGGAACATATCAACGTGCGCAAAGACCTTGCCGGCAACGACCGGGTGGTATGCGCCAGGAAAAGGGAGTGATTTTATGAATATGTACGACCATTTGGAAGTCACGCAGCACCGCTACGAGGAAGTCATGAATGCCCTCAGCGAACCGGGCGTGGCCGATAACCAAAAACGCTTCCAGGACCTGATGAAGGAACAGGCGGAGCTTTCCCCCATCGTGGAAGCTTACCAGGAATATACCAAAGCCAGGCAGGACCAGGAAGACGCCCTTTCGGTCCTGGACGAGGAAAACGATCCGGAACTCACTGAGCTGGCCAAGGAAGAGCTTTCCGACGCGAAAAAGCGCCAGGAAGAGCTGGAGCAGAAGCTGAAAATCCTGCTCCTGCCCAAGGACCCCAACGATGACCGCAATGTCATTGTGGAAATCCGTGCCGGTGCCGGCGGGGATGAGGCAGCCCTTTTTGCCATGGAAATTTATCGCATGTACGTGCATTATGCGGAAAGCAAGCACTGGCAGGTGGAAACCATGGACGCCGAGGAAATCGGCATCGGCGGCATGAAATATGTCAGCTTCATGGTCAAAGGCAAAGGCGCCTATTCCATGTTAAAATATGAAAGCGGCGTGCACCGTGTGCAGAGGGTGCCGGAAACCGAATCCGGCGGAAGGATCCATACTTCCACCTGCACCGTGGCCATTATGCCGGAGGCAGAAGAAGTGGACGTGGAGATCAATATGAACGACTGCCGATTTGACGTGTTCCGTGCTTCCGGAAACGGTGGGCAGTGCGTCAATACCACAGATTCCGCCGTGCGTCTGACCCACATCCCCACCGGAATCGTCATTTCCTGCCAGGATGAAAAATCCCAGATCAAGAACAAGGACAAAGCCTTGAAAGTCCTTCGCGCAAAGCTTTACGCCTTGGAGCAGCAGAAAGCCCATGACGCGGAAGCGGAGGCAAGGCGAAGCCAGATCGGCACCGGGGACCGTTCGGAGAAAATCCGTACCTACAACTTCCCCCAGGGAAGGGTCACCGACCACCGCATCGGCCTTACGCTGTACAAGCTGGACAAGATTTTGGACGGCGACCTGCAGGAAATCATCGATGCCTGCATCGCCGCGGACCAGGCAGCAAAATTAGGGAAGATGGATAAGACGGCATAAAGACTGGTTGCGTGAGCGGACTGACCGGCTGCCTGCTGGAAAAGCAGAACGGCTGCCTTCCAGTGACATGGTATTCGTAAGTACCGGGATCCGTTTTTATAGCTGTTAGGTCGTGCCTTCTCTGTTCGGGCAGCGGCCGGTCCGGCAGCACTTCTTGAAATCAGGAGCACAAATCTGAAAAAGAAGCAGATAGAAGATAAAGGCCGCAAAGCTTTGGAGGAACAAAGGGAATGGGTAATTCAGGCACAAATGCCATGATACAGGGAAACACGGCAGAGCAGATTTTTCTTTTTACACTGCCGATCATGGCGGGGAACTTCCTGCAGCAGCTTTATTCCACTGTGGACGGCATCGTGGTGGGGCAGTTTGTCAGCGAAAGCGCGCTGGCGGCAGTCGGCACCTGCACGCCGGTTACCCTCCTTTATATTGCATTGGCCCTTGGGCTTAGCACCGGAAGCGGCATTATCATCGCCCAGTATTTCGGCGCCGGCCTTCGGGAAGACCTGCGGGAAGCGGTCTCCACGGATCTGATCCTTTTAACATCTTTAGGGCTGGTATTTGCAGTCGTAGGGGCGCTTATTACCTGGCCCCTGATGAAATATCTTTTAGGCGTTCCGGCAGCGGAGCTGCCCGCCGCAGTTTTATACCTTCGGATTTACTGCGTCGGCTTGATTTTCCAATTCGTTTATAATATTGCCGCCGCGATCCTGCGGGCACTGGGAGATTCCAAGGCAACGCTTTATTTCCTCCTGGTTTCTTCCTGCATGAACACCGGGTTGGACCTGGTTTTCGTCATCGTGCTTCACGCAGGAGTGGCAGGGGCAGCCTGGGCTACCGTAATCTCCCAGGCGGCATCCGCCATCGTCAGCGTCATCTATATGTTCAAGCGCTATGAAATCCTGCGCTTTACCCCAAAGGAACTTACATTCAGTAAAGAAAAATGTTCCCTTTCCTTGAAAATGGGCATCCCTACGACACTGCAGCAGTGCGTGATTTCCATGGGGAATATTTTCCTGCAGAGGCTGGTCAACTCTTTCGGCGAAGCAGCCATGGCAGGTTACACGGCAGGCACCAGGCTGGAGAGCTTCCTGGTCATCCCGCCCATCGGCTTTTCCGTAGGCTATTCCACCTTTACCGGCCAGAACCTTGGTGCCGGCAGGATGGACCGGGTGAAAAAAGGCTATGGCACGACCAGGAAGATGTCCTTCTTCCTGACCCTTGGCCTGGTAGCGCTGGCAGTGCTTTTCCGAAGGCCGTTAGTATCCCTGTTTGGCGTATCCGGAGAAAGCTTAAACACCGGCATTGCCTACCTTTTATATTCGGCACCTTGTTTCCTGCTGTTTTCCCTGTACCAGACTTCTATCGGGGTCCTGCAGGGAGCTGGCGACGTCATGTGGACCATGTTCTTCTCTTTGAGTTCCCTCGCCGCCAGGGTTGTGATCAGCTACCCGCTGGCAACCGTGACAGGGTTCCTGGCACTGCCATATTCCATGCTGATCGCCTGGATTTATGTAACCATTGCCGCTTACGCGCGCTATAAGAGAGGAAAGTGGAAAGAAAAAGCTGTTGTAAAGAACGGGCAGGCGGCGGAGTAAGGCATGCAGTGCACCACATGCCATATGGTATCAAGCCATTTGGGATGGAACGAGCGGCACCATGCAGCATAGTAGCGCAGAAAACTGGGCTGCCGTAAATAGCTTTCCTTTCATATTCGTATCACTAAGAACAATATTCTTAAACATTTCATCTTTGGCATTAGGTAATTTGCTGCTAGAAATGAATGGCTTAATGTGAAACTGGCATTGTGCAGAAGTTAGCCCTCTTTCTCCCAGAGCTGTCTCAAGATTTGCCATGAAGATTTCTTCACTCATTTCTCTGCAAGCTTTCATTTGATATGCCTCTTCATGAATTCAATAGGTCCGCTATGGGCAGACTTGGGCTTAATACGACCTCCATTGAAAATTCGTTTTTTTTTCGGCGGAGAAAATTGAGCTGCCACCATTTTATCCTCTTCGGCCGGAGTTTCCATCTGTTTGGTTTTGTACATTTCGCTTTGAGATAGCAGCTTCCATATTGATATTGCAAGTAATGATTTTCCCTATGGATATCTCGGCAGTGCTGTAGGAATATTTCTCAGACGCGGACAAATGCTTTAGAGTTGCGGAAACAGGGCTAATGCGATAGAATATTAACGCTATTATATAAATATTGATTTATGCGGGTATGGCGGAATTGGCAGACGCGCCAGATTTAGGTTCTGGTGGGAGACCGTGCAGGTTCAAGTCCTGTTGCCCGTATTTTTTATTAATAAGAGAGAAAAAAGGGAGAGTACTATTGTGGAAGAAATGAAAAAACCAAATGCGTTTAAACGCGTAGTCCGAAAGTACAATGATACCAGCCTGATCCTGCGGATCCTGATCGGCCTTATCATCGGTATCGTCCTGGCGTTCCTGATCCCGGGATGGACCTGGATTGGCGGCATGGGCGATGTATTTGTAGGCGCCCTGAAAGCCGTAGCGCCCATCCTGGTATTCGTGCTGGTTTCCAGTTCCCTGATGCAGAAAGGCACCAAACTGGACCAGCGTTTCGGGACCGTATTATTTTTGTACATGCTGAGCACTTTCCTGGCTGCCTTTGTAGCGGTGGTGGGATCCTTCCTGTTCCCGCAGACTTTGGTCCTGGAGGGGGCGGCAGAAGCGGACGCGGTGCCCGGCGGCATTGTGGAAGTGCTGGGCAACCTGGTCATGAACATGGTGGCTAATCCGGTGGAAGCCCTGGCCAGCGCCAACTACATCGGCATCCTGTTCTGGGCAGTTTTGATCGGCCTTGCGTTAAAAGCCCTTGCCGGCGAAACCACGGTGCAGGCTTTTACGGACCTTTCCAGGGGCGTATCCCAGATTGTAAAATGGATCATCAACCTGGCGCCTTTCGGAATCTGCGGCCTGATTTATAAAAATATCACCACCAACGGTATTTCCGTCATGGCAAGGTATGTGAAACTTTTGATCCTGCTGCTCTGCTGCATGTTCCTGGTGGCACTGGTGGTCGACCCGCTGGTATCCTGGATCACCCTGCGCAGGAACCCGTATCCTCTGGTATTCAAATGCTTAAAGGAAAGCGGCGTTACAGCCTTCTTTACCAGGAGTTCTGCCGCCAACATCCCGATCAACATGAACCTCTGCGAATCCATGGGGCTGGACCGGGATTTCTATTCCGTTTCCATCCCGCTGGGTGCAACGATCAACATGGACGGCGCGGCTATTACCATCACGGTCATGACCATGGCTGCGGCGAACACGATTGGCATTGACGTCACCTTCCCGACGGCCCTGGTGCTTTCCGTACTTGCCACCTTGGGTGCCTGCGGCGCATCCGGTGTTGCCGGCGGTTCCCTGATGCTGATTCCGATGGCCTGTTCCCTGTTTGGCATCAATAACGACATCGCTATGCAGGTCGTAGCGGTAGGATTTATCATCGGCGTCGTGCAGGATTCCGTGGAAACCGCCCTGAATTCTTCCGGTGATGCCATGTTTACTGCGACCGCGGAATTCTATGACTGGGAGAAAAAGGGACGCAGGCTTCCGGAATTCATGTACCCGAAGGCAAAACGCCTTTCCCCGGAGGAACGTGCCAAGCTGGACGCGGAATATGCAGCTCAGGAGGAGCAGAAGGTGGAAGCGGAGATTAACGAATAAGCAGGCGGGTCCTGCTTTTCCGGACAGGCTCTAATAAATAAACATCCCAGCTTACAGCAATGTAAACAGGATAACGTATAATAAAATAAATATAGAATAGAATAGAAGCGAAAACAGCCCCTCTCGAAGGGACGGAAGAGGAGAAGACAATGGTCAAGGTCGGATTATTCCTGGCAGATGGGTTTGAAGAAATTGAAGGGCTTACTTCCGTCGACGCCATGCGCCGGGCAGGTTTTGAAGTCACTACGATTTCCATTATGAAGCGGGAAGTCATTAACGGCTCCCACGGCATCAAGGTTTACGCGGACACCCTGTTCGAGGACGTGGATGATTTTAAGAAGTTTGATGCCTTGGTGCTTCCGGGCGGCGGCATCGGCACCCAGAACCTCAAAGCCCACGAAGGCGTCCGGAAAGAAATTGTAAAGAAAGCTTCGGAAGGGAAGCTGGTGGCAGCCATCTGCGCGGCACCGACGGTCCTGGCATCCGTAGGGCTTTTGGATAAAAAGCGCGCCACCTGCTATCCGGGATGCGAGAGCGAGTTTAACAGCTCCATTACTTATACCGCAGCCCAGGTGGAAGAGGACGGCATGGTCATCACCGGCAATGGCATGGCGGCGGCACTGCCTTTCGCGTTTGCGATTATTAAGAAGCTGGGCGGCGAAGAGCCCCTTGACAAGGTAAAAAAGGGTGTGGCATATTTAGGCTGATTATGATATAATATGCCGTGCTGTTTAGGCAAAGAAGGGACTTTTGTGCCCCTTTGGGCGAGGTTCTATCTGTTCTGCACTGCAGTACAGCGTACTATATAAGGAGGACAAATTTTAAATGAGCGTACAGGTCGAGAAGTTGGAACACAACATGGTGAAGCTGACGGTGGAGGTCCCGGCAGAGGAGCTGGACAAGGCCATCATGAAAGTTTTCAATAAGCAGAAGAAGGATTTTAACATCCCGGGCTTCCGTAAGGGCAAGGTTCCGTATGTCATGATTGAAAAGATGTACGGCCCGTCTATTTTCTACAACGATGCAGCCGATGACCTTCTTCAGGCAACCTATGAAGATGCCGTAAAGGAAAGCGGCGAGGAAATCGTTTCCACCCCGAAGGTAGACCTGGTACAGATCGAGAAAGGCAAGCCTTTCATCTATTCTGCAGAAGTTGCTGTAAAGCCGCCTGTTACGCTTCCGGATTATAAAGGCGTAGAAGTAACCAAGGTGGAAACCGAAGTTACCGGCAAAGATATCGAAGAAGCCCTGGACCGTGAAAGGGAAAACAATGCCCGCCAGGTTTCCGTTGACCGCGAGATCAAGGACGGCGACACCGCAGTCATCGACTTTGACGGATACTGCGATGGAAAGCAGTTCGACGGCGGCAAGGCCGAGGACTACTCCCTGGTCATCGGCTCCCACAGCTTCGTAGACAATTTCGAAGACCAGCTGATCGGCCACAAGCCGGGCGAAGAGCTGGACGTAGTCGTTACCTTCCCGGAGAACTACCAGGAGAAATCCCTGGCAGGCAAGGAAGCTACCTTCAAGACCAAGATCAAAGAGGTGAAGGAAAAACAGCTTCCGGAAGCAGACGACGAATTCGCACAGGATGTTTCCGAATTTGACACCCTGGATGAATACAAGGACAGCCTGAAGAAGAAGATTGCCGAAAGCAAAGAAAAGAACGCCAAGGCAGCACAGCAGGAAGAAGCCCTTCGCAAGGTGGCAGAAAAAGCCGAGATGGATATCCCGGACGCTATGATCGATACCCAGGTACGTTCCATGATCAACGAGATCGAGCAGAACCTGGCACAGCAGGGCATCCCGATGAGCATGTACTACCAGTACACCGGTACCACCGAGGACTCCCTGAAAGAGCAGTATCGTGACAGCGCTATCGACACCATCCGCCAGACCCTGGTACTGGATGCCATCGCAGACGCTGAGAAGATCGAAGTGTCTGATGACGAAATCGACGACGAGCTCAAGAAGATGGCAGAATCCTACGGCATGGACCCGAAGACCCTGCTGGAAGTAGCACGCGATGAAGACAAGAAGAACATCCGCAACGACAAGAAGCACCAGAAAGCACTTGACCTGCTGCTGGAGAGCGCCGTTGTAGTAGATGCTCCGGAAGAAAAATCCAAGGACGAGAAGGAAGAAAAGAAGGCTCCTGCAAAGAAGAAGGCCACCAAGAAGAAAGCAGAAGCAAAGGCTGAGGAAGCTCCGGCAGAAGAAGCTAAGGCTGATGATGCAGAAGCGAAGGCAGAAGAAGCCCCGTCTGAGGAAGAAAAATAATCGCCCCGGTTTTGCCGGAGGCGGCAGGCCAAAGGCCTGCGGGAGGTATTTGATACATGCCTAGCATGCCTTATGTAATTGAACAGAACACTTGGGGAGAACGTTCCTACGATATTTTTTCCCGCCTGCTCAAGGACAGGATTATTTTCCTGGGAGAAGAGGTTAACGAAACCACGGCCAGCGTGATTGTCGCCCAGCTCCTTTACCTGGAGTCGGAAGACCCGGACAAGGACATCCATCTTTACATCAACAGCCCGGGCGGCATGGTGACAGCCGGCATGGCCATCTTTGATACCATGAATTACGTCAAATGTGACGTTTCCACGATCTGCATCGGCATGGCAGCCAGCATGGCCGCAGTCCTTCTTGCTGCCGGTGCCAAGGGCAAACGGTTTGCCCTTCCCAACAGCGAGATCATGATCCACCAGCCATCCGGCGGCGCCCAGGGACAGGCAACCGAGATCAGCATCGTGGCGGAGAACATTTTAAAGACAAGGGAAAAATTGAACCACATCCTGGCTGACAGGACCGGGCAGCCCTACGAAAAAATCTGTGAAGATACCGAGAGGGACCATTTCATGGACGCGCAGGAAGCCCTGGAATACGGGCTCATTGACAGCGTTGTCACAAAACGGTAAATTCCAGTAAAAGGTACAAAAGACAGGGACAGAAGTGTGAAAGCACAGCTGTCCCTATTGTTGCATTAACCCACCCGGAAGGCAGGGCAGGATGCTATGCCCGCGCACGCGCTGCGTATGGAAGCGGCATGGCAATGCACACATATTCTGCATATTATGGGAGCTGCGGCCTGCCCGCGTTTCAATCGTGCGCGCGGCCATAGGCATCCCCTTCAGAGGATGATTTATCATAAAGGAGGCCATGAAATTGGCAGGAAAAACCACAGATGACAAGAACAAGATCCGCTGCTCTTTCTGCGGGAAGACGCAGGACCAGGTAAACCGGCTGATTGCCGGCCCCAACGGGGCATACATCTGCGATGAATGTGTGGACATCTGCGCGGAAATCGTAGACGAAGAATTGGAACGGGACTATCGCAAGAGGAAAGAAGACAAAGAAATCCGCCTGATGAAGCCCATGCAGATCAAGGCATTCCTGGATGACTATGTGGTCGGGCAGGATGAGGCAAAGAAAGCCCTTGCGGTAGCGGTTTACAACCATTACAAGAGGGTGACCGCCGACAAGGACATGGATGTGGAGCTCCAGAAGAGCAACATCCTGATGCTGGGGCCCACCGGTTCCGGCAAGACCCTGCTGGCACAGACTTTGGCCAGGATGCTGAACGTGCCGTTCGCGATTGCCGATGCTACCACGCTGACAGAAGCCGGCTATGTAGGCGAGGATGTGGAGAACATCCTGCTGAAGCTGATCCAGGCTGCCGACTATGACGTGGACCGCGCGAAATACGGCATCGTTTATATCGACGAAATCGACAAGATCACCAAGAAGTCCGAAAACGTATCCATCACCAGGGATGTTTCCGGCGAGGGCGTACAGCAGGCGCTGCTGAAGATCCTGGAAGGCACCATCGCTTCCGTACCGCCACAGGGCGGCAGGAAGCACCCGCACCAGGAGCTGATCCAGATCGACACCACCAACATCCTGTTTATCTGCGGCGGCGCTTTCGAAGGGCTCGACAAGATCATCGAATCCAGGCTGGACCAGTCCGCGATCGGCTTCCAATCCCAGCTGAAGCAGAAGAGGGAGCACCAGAACGTAGGCGAGATCCTGAAGAAGGCGATGCCGGAAGACTTCGTCAAATACGGCCTGATCCCGGAATTTATCGGACGTGTGCCGATTACCGTATCCCTGGACGCGCTGGATGAGGACGCTTTGGTGCATATCCTGACCGAGCCGAAGAACTCGCTGGTGAAACAGTACACGAAGCTCATGGAAATGGACGGCGTGGAGCTGGTATTCGAAGATGATGCCATCCGCGAGATCGCCAAGAAAGCGCTGGAGCGCAAAACCGGCGCCAGGGGCCTTCGTTCCATTATGGAAAGCGTCATGATGGACGTTATGTATACAGTACCGTCCAACGATGACGTGACCAAATGCATTATCACGAAAGAAACCGTGGACATGCAGGAGAAGCCGCATCTGGAATACAAGACATCGGCTTAATTTTATGAAGGAAGGAGATAAAGCATGGTCATTAAAAGCGTGGAATTGGAGACAGTGTGCGGCTATACCAGCAAACTGCCCCAGAACCATCTGCCGGAAATCGCTTTTGCCGGCCGCAGCAATGTGGGGAAAAGCTCCCTCCTGAATACTTTGATGAACCGCAAGAAACTGGCGCGGATCTCTGCCCAGCCGGGTAAGACCCGCACCATCAATTATTATATCGTCAATGACTCTTTTTATCTGGTGGACCTGCCGGGCTATGGCTACGCCAAAGTCCCCATGGAAGAGCGCAAGAAATGGGGCGCTGTGATTGAGCGCTACCTGCATACTTCCAAGGCGCTGCAGGCAGTTTTCCTTTTGGTGGACATCCGCCACGACCCCACCAAGGACGACCAGATGATGTACGACTGGATCGTCCAGAGCGGCTATGCGCCCATCGTGGTTGCCACAAAAGCAGACAAAATCAAACGGAGCCAATTGGCAAAGCAGCAGGCAGCGATCCGAAAGACGCTGTCCATGGGACCGGAGGGGACGCTGATTCCTTTTTCCGCCCTAAGCAAACAGGGGACGGAAGAAGTACTGGCACAGATCGAGTCCTTCCTCCCTGAGGAATGAAAGGAGGGGCTTGTTACGATCGACGAAGAAACTGCGCTGCAGACCAATAATTATTCGATGATGGCGTTGTCTAAGGACCTGGATAAGGAGCTGGACAACCTCGTTACCTACTGCAAAAAAAATACGGTCATCGACCGCAGCCTTTATTATGAATATGATGTCAAGAGGGGGCTTCGTGATTCCAACGGAAAGGGCGTCCTGACCGGTCTTACCGAGATCTCGGATGTCACTTACAGCGAAATCGAGCAGGGCGTACAGGTGCCGGCCGACGGCCATCTGTACTACTGGGGCTATGATGTGAGGGACCTTCTGGCAGGAAGGAAAGGAAAACGCTATAAATTCGAGGAAGCCACCTACCTCCTGCTGTTTGGCAACCTGCCAACTGAGCACCAGCTGGCGGATTTTGTGGACATCCTGACGGACCTGCAGGAGCTTTCCGCCCAGTTTGTCCGGGACGTCATCCTCAAAGCACCTTCCAAGAACATCATGAACACGCTGCAGAAAGCAGTCATCACGCTTTATTCCTATGACAAGGACCCGGAGGACACTTCGGTGAAAAACGTGCTGCGCCAGTGCCTGCAGCTGATCGCCAAGATGCCGCTGATGGCAGTGTACGGATATTATGCTTATCTGCATTTCTTAAAGAATGGCGAGCTTTTGATCCGTAACCCGAAAAAGGAATTTTCCACAGCGGAAAATATCCTGCGGATGCTGCGTCCGGACGGGCAGTTTACCGACCTGGAAGCCGAAGCTTTGGATACGGCCCTGGTACTCCACGCGGAGCACGGCGGTGGTAACAACTCCACGTTTACCACCCACGTGGTTACTTCTTCTGGCACGGATACGTATTCCGCGATCGCCGCGGCTATTTCTTCTTTGAAGGGACCGAAACACGGCGGCGCCAACCTGAAAGTGCTGCAGATGTTCCAGTACATCGAGGAGAATGTTTCCGACTGGACCAACGAAGCCGAAGTCAGCAACTGCCTCCAGAATATCCTGGACAAGAAAGTATTTGACCATGCGGGTCTGATTTATGGCATGGGCCATGCGGTTTATACCCTGTCTGACCCCAGGGAAGTGGTGCTGAAAGCCTATACGGAAAAGATGGCCATGACCCAGGGACGGATGGAAGAGTTCGAGCTGTACCAGACCGTGGAACGGATCGCCGGCGACAAGCTGATGCACAGCCGCCACCTGTTCAAACCGATCTGCGCGAATGTGGACTTTTACAGCGGTTTCCTGTATTCCATGCTGGATATCCCGCAGGAGCTGTTCACACCGATCTTTGCCATTGCCAGAATTTCTGGATGGAGCGCCCATCGCCTCGAAGAGCTGGTTAACGCAGGCAAGATCATCCGTCCGGCTTACAAGTATGTCGGCCAGCATCGCGCTTATGTCCCCATTGAAAAGAGGAAGCCGGTGCTTTACAACATGCCGGAAGGCAAAGCACAGGGCAGCGATGGCACAGGAGCGGATACAGCAAATGCCCAGGCATCAGGCGCTGATAGCCAGCCGGCATCCGGAAGAGACAAGAGTACAGAAGGAGGGCAGGGCTGATGAGCAGGAACAGGAATAGAGGGGATTCCAAGTACCGGTTCCGTTATTACCTGGCAGCCGTAGCTTTTATCCTGACCCTTATAAACTTTGCGTTCGAAGTCGCAAACCATAACCTGCAGCTGGTAGACAGCATACTGGTCGTAGTTGGATGTGTCGTTTTCGTGCTGATGAAAACGCTCTACGACCAGGAAAGTAAAGGCAGATAACAGGAAAGCTCGTGGGAGAAATCCCGCGGGCTTTTTTATATAGAAAATTTTTGAAAAGTTTCTCAAATTTTTCCCAATACCCTATTGCATTACCAAGTTATATGTGATATATAATATATAGAACAGTAAAAGAGATGCACAGGTAGTCTGTCATGACGAGGGGAGGCGTATCTCATGAACATCACGAAATTTACACAGAAATCAATGGAAGCCGTAAATGACAGCCAGAAGCTGGTTTATGATTACGGCAACCAGGAAATACAAGAAGAGCATCTTCTGCTGGCCCTCCTGCAGCAGGACGACGGGCTGATCCCCAAACTCCTGGAAAAGATGGGCATTGATACAAAGCAGTTTACAAATAGTACCATTGAAAAGATCAAACAACTGCCACAAGTTTCCGGCGGCCAGGTTTACATGAGCAGTGACCTGAACCGTGTGCTGACTAGTGCAGAGGACGAAGCGAAGGCGATGGGAGATGAATACGTCTCCGTCGAGCATTTGTTCCTGTGCATGATCCGCCATCCGGACAAGGCAGTCAAAGACCTGTTCCAGGCATACGGTATCAACCGGGAGAGCTTTTTGAAAGCCCTTTCCGATGTCCGCGGCAACGTCAAAGTCACTTCCGACAACCCGGAAGAGACCTATGACTCCCTGGAGAAATACGGCTATGACATGGTCGCCAAGGCAAGGAACCAGGAAATGGACCCTGTCATCGGCAGGGACCAGGAGATCCGCAATACCATCCGGATCCTTTCCCGGAAAACCAAGAACAACCCGGTGCTGATCGGCGAGCCTGGCGTCGGCAAGACGGCAGTCGTCGAAGGATTGGCACAAAGGATCGCCAAAGGCGACGTACCGGAAGGCCTTAAGAATAAGAGGATTTTCGCCCTGGATATGGGTTCCCTGATTGCGGGTGCCAAATACAGGGGTGAATTTGAGGAACGTCTGAAAGCCGTCCTGGACGAAGTCAAAAGCTCCGAAGGCGAGATCATCCTGTTTATCGATGAACTGCATACCATCGTGGGCGCCGGCAAGACCGAAGGCTCCATGGATGCCGGCAACATGTTAAAGCCCATGCTGGCAAGGGGCGAGCTGCACTGCATCGGTGCAACTACGCTGGATGAATACAGGGAATATATTGAAAAGGATAAAGCACTGGAACGTCGTTTCCAGCCGGTCATGGTGGACGAGCCCTCTGTGGAAGATACCATTTCCATCTTGAGAGGCTTAAAGGAGCGCTACGAAGTGTTCCACGGCGTCAAGATCACCGATGGCGCGCTGGTTTCCGCGGCCGTGCTTTCCAACCGTTATATTTCCGACCGGTTCCTGCCGGACAAGGCAATCGACCTGGTGGATGAAGCCTGCGCCATGATTAAGACCGACCTGAATTCCATGCCCGAAGAGCTGGATGAGTTGCGGCGTAAAGTCATGCAGCTGGAAATCGAGGAGGCAGCCCTTAAGAAAGAGGACGACCACCTCAGCCAGGAGCGTCTGGAAGATCTGGAAAAAGAGCTGGCCGAAAAGAAGAGCGAGTTTGCAAACCGCAAGGCACAATGGGATAACGAAAAGAAGGACGTGGAGAAAGTCCAGAAGCTTCGTGAAGACATTGAAAATGTAAACAAGCAGATCCAGGAAGCACAGCAGAATTACGATTTGAACAAGGCAGCAGAGCTGCAGTACGGCAAGCTGCCTGAATTAAAGAAACAGCTGGAAGCAGAGGAAAGCCGGGTAAAGGATGTAGACCGCTCCCTGGTACATGAAAATGTCACCGAGGATGAAATCGCGGCCATCGTGTCCCGCTGGACCGGCATCCCGGTTACCAAGCTGAACGAAAGCGAACGGAACAAGACCCTGCATCTGGACGAAGCGCTTAAGAAACGTGTCGTCGGGCAGGACGAGGCCGTCACGAAAGTGACCGAAGCCATCATCCGTTCCAAGGCAGGTATCAAAGACCCGTCAAGGCCCATTGGTTCCTTCCTGTTCCTTGGTCCAACCGGCGTCGGCAAGACCGAGCTGGCAAAGGCACTTGCTGCCAACCTGTTTGATGATGAAAACAACATGGTGCGGATCGACATGACCGAGTACATGGAGAAGTATTCCGTCTCCCGTCTGATTGGTGCACCTCCCGGATATGTCGGATACGAGGAAGGCGGCCAGCTGACCGAAGCCGTCCGCAGGAAACCGTACTCCGTCGTGCTGTTTGATGAAATCGAAAAAGCACACCCGGATGTCTTCAATATCCTCCTTCAGGTATTGGACGATGGGCGGATCACGGATTCCCAGGGCCGTACCGTGGACTTTAAGAACACGATCATCATCCTGACCAGCAACCTGGGTGCACAGGAACTGCTGAACAGCATTGAAACGAATGGCACCATTACAGGTGACTGCCGTGAACGTGTCATGAACGAACTGCAGCAGAACTTCCGTCCGGAGTTCCTGAACAGGCTCGATGAGATCATCATGTTCCATCCGTTGACAAAGGATAATATTTCCCATATTATCGATTTACAGATGGAAGACTTGAACAAACGGCTGGCTGACCGTGACATCACCGTGGTACTGACCGATGCCGCCAAGAGCTTTATCGCTGACGCTGGCTATGACCCGGCATTCGGCGCAAGGCCGCTGAAGCGTTACCTGCAGAAGACCGTGGAAACCATCAGCGCGAAACTGATCCTGGAAGACAAGGTCTCCGAAGGCGACCAGATCATCATCGATGTGGAAAACGGCGAGCTCACCGGACGCGTACAAGCTGTTACCGATTGAGCAGAAATCAGGCACAACAGCTAGAGGCGTTTCGGAATAACGTGTTAACAGCATAAGCTGCTGACGGTTAAGCGAAAACGCGAGCACAAGCTGTTACCGATTAGCGGATCAATAAGAAAGATTACAGGTCCCGTCTGAAAAAGGCGGGACCTTTTTTGTTGGAGAAGATATGTCAAAAGAACCGGACCTTTTTGATTTTATGAGGGAGAAGACTGCGGAGAAGGAAGCCCCGCTGGCTGCCCGCATGCGCCCGAGGACGCTGGAAGAAGTGGTGGGGCAGGACCATATCGTGGGTAGAGGCAAGCTCCTTTACCGCGCCATTAAGGCGGACCATTTGAGCTCCGTCATTTTCTACGGGCCGCCCGGAACCGGCAAGACCACCCTGGCGCGGGTGATTGCAAATACGACGAAAAGCGAGTTCCGCCAGATCAACGCCACTTCCGCCGGTAAAAAGGAAATGGAAGAAGTGGTGCAGGTCGCCAAGGACAACCTGGGCATGTACCAGAAAAAGACGATCCTCTTTATCGACGAGATCCACCGCTTTAATAAAGGGCAGCAGGACTACCTGCTCCCGTTTGTGGAGGACGGCACCATCATCCTGATCGGCGCCACCACCGAGAACCCGTATTTTGAGGTCAACGCGGCTCTGCTTTCCCGGTCCATGATCTTTGAGCTCAAAAAACTTTCCCCGGAGTCCATCAAGACCCTGCTGCGCCGGGCGGAAAAGGACCGGGAAAGAGGGCTTGCCGTCTATAACGTGGTTTTGGAGGAGGACGCGGCGGACTTTTTGTCGGATTTCTGCAACGGTGACGCGAGGGCAGCGTTAAACGCTTTTGAGCTGGGCACCTTGACCACGCCGCCTTCGGAGGACGGGAAGATCCATATCACGCTGGACGTGGCAAAGGAATGCATCCAGAAGCGCACCGTTTCCTATGATAAAAACGGCGACCAGCATTACGATACGATTTCAGCTTTTATCAAAAGCATGCGAGGCTCCGACCCGGACGCGGCGGTTTATTACCTGGCCAGGATGCTTTACAGCGGGGAGGATGTCCGCTTTATCGCCCGCAGGATCATGATCTGCGCGTCAGAAGACGTGGGAAACGCCGATCCCCAGGCTATCCAGGTGGCCACCAGCGCGGCGCTGGCAGTGGAACGGGTCGGCATGCCGGAATCGCAGCTGATCCTGTCGCAGGCTGCCATTTATGTAGCCAGCGCGCCCAAGAGCAATGCCTGCACCGAAGCGATCTTTTCCGCTATGAAGACGGTGCGGGAAACCAAGACGCCGCCGGTCCCTGCCCATCTGCAGGATTCCCATTACAGCGGCGCCGCCAAGCTGGGCCATGGGCTGGATTACAAATACGCCCACGATTATCCCGAGCATTATGTAAAGCAGCAGTACCTGCCCGACGGTTTGGAAGGCACGGTATTTTACAATCCTAGTGAAAATGGAAAAGAAAAACAGATCGGCCAGTGGCTGGAACATTTGAAGAACAGGAAAGAGTGATCGTATCCGGTTTTTATATTGATACTATGGAGAACCCTGCTCAACGAGGCACATAGCGTGGTGCCGTATATATTGTATGGCTGTACGATCCCATTATTTAATATCATAGGGACCTTTATTGAATGGGACAAAGAACAAATAGAAGGCGTTATCAAAGTACAGGAAAAAGGCATGAATGTGCTGATAAGGAGGATATATCATGAGCAAAACGGCAGATGATAAAATTTTGGAACTGGTAAAACCGGAGTATAGGAAGAAAATCCCGGCTCCTTTCCGCAAGCATGCGACGGCAAATACCTGCCGCCTGATCGAAAGGGAACATGCCGATTTGTATGCGGAATTTGAAAACGATCCGGTAGCTGATGAGGCCAAGCAGAAGATGAGCCAGATCATCAATGAGATCTTCGAGCAGAGGATGAAGAAGCATAATATGCTTTAATTATTTCCACGGCCTGGCTTTTCCCATCCATCCATGTTGTTTCTGATTGCGTCAAATATTTGAAGACTGTTAAGTAAAACTGATCCACTTTTCGTTTATTGCTTGAAAATGAAAGTGGATCAGTTTTCTGTGCAATCCTTATATATCTGGTTCAATTTCTTACCATTCGTGTAAACTTTATTCTTTATGATTTTTATCAGCAACCGGGATAATGATTTTTGTTATGCATAACTTCTCCTGAGATACGTCTATAGGGGATACGACATATTCCTCAGATGGCTTGCCACAGATTTCATAATGTTCCGTGCTGATCCATTTCGCCAGTGCAAGATAAGTATCTATGATTCTTTTAAAAGTACCAAAATGAAAAGCAGTGGCTGCGTAAAATCCTCCATACTGGACTACCCCCTCATTATTTTTGAGGAGAGAATCTCCTGTTTCTTGTGATTCTATTTCTACACCACATTGAAGTTCGCAGTCCTTCATAAAAAACTGCCCTAAAAGCTGCGTGTTGTAAGTCGTGATAAAGGAACCAGTGGCATGGCAGTGGAAATTTTCACAGCGCTTCAAACATTCAGACCAGAACCCTACAGATGTCCTTGAATTATCATAATCTTCGATGACCCGTTTTACTGCAAATAAAGTCCTAGGACGGATAAATTCTATCTCAAAGTGGTTGACCGGGTCCGACGACGTAGAGTTCTGTTTTAAGAGCAATGCGGCATTCAGATTATCGAGCAGATGCTTGGCGTTATCTAATGTTTCCTCCAGGGAGTCGATTTTGCCCTGGATTTTAAGGCATCGTAAAGAAATTTCATCCCGGACTTTTTTCAGGTCATCCACCTGCAGGATGGTCTTTATTTCATCGAGGCTGCAGCCATAAGATTTCAGCTTCTTTATGACCATGAGGTCTACAATCTGCTTTCGGGAATAAAACCGGTAATTACTGGACTCATCTCTATAATCCGGAGTCACCAGCCCGATGGAGTCATAGTAGCGGAGCGTAGATGTCGTTATGTTTGATAAGTAAGAAGCTTTTCCAATTGAATAAAAATCCGTTTCTCGCATAAGGCTTCCTCATAAATATCCCAATCTAATTTAAGGACTATTTGCCGCCAGGTGGCTTAATAATCAGGTAGCTTATAAAAAAAGAAATAAGTTTCAACCAGCTTGAGACATTTTTATAAAAATAAAATAAAAAGGAGACGGATTTCTATAAAAAGAATCTCTTTATTTCAAAGCAGTAACTGAATATTAGCACAATTATGGATATAAAAAATCATTACAGTGCAATTATACATTCGTTTTTGACTTTGTCAAAGCCTATATATAATTGTCTATCTATAAAAAGAACAAGATGGGATGATGATTATAAAGTAAGAAGTTTGACTTTGTTGAAAAATCACAGGATTAAAGCGGCTTTAATGTTTGCATGTCAACAAAATAAAAATGAAAAAAGAAAATAATTTGTATATATTGACGTTAAACTGGCTTTATGAAGTAGTTTATAGGCAGATAGCAGAAGGCGGCCGCCACTGCAGAATACAGTGTAATTCGTTACAAGTAGTGCAGAGAGCACAAACTTGTGTTATTCAATCCTATTAATAAAGGAAAGGAGAAAAAGACAATGGCATTCGATTACAAAAACATTTTGGTGGAAAAAAAGGACCGCTACGCAATTATTACGATCAACCGTCCGAAAGTAATGAACTGTATTGATGTACCGACATCGCAGGAGATTTCGGATGCTTTTGCAAAATTGGATGTGGATCCGGAAGTCTTTGCTGTCATTATCACCGGAGCTGGCGGTAAGGCTTTCTGTGCAGGAGACGATGTAAATGATGATTGGAGCCAGAGTCCCTTCGGTTCCGCATGGGGGATGCGGGTTGCCACCCGTCCAAGACAGAGGATGCTGATGGATATTGAAGAATATTCCTTCCCGGTAATTGCTGCCATCGATGGATGGTGCCTTGGCGGAGGCATGAATGTAGCTCTCGCTTGTGATTTCCGTATTGCAACGGAAAAATCCAGATTCGGTATGACGGAAGTACATTTGGGATTCCATGATGATTGGGGAGGAAACGCACGTCTTCCTAGGATCATCGGGGAAGCCAGGGCAAAGGAACTGTATTACACAGGAAAAAAGATTGATTCTGCTTATGCAGAAAAAATCGGTCTTCTGACACGTGTTGTAAAAGATGCGGATGACCTTCTGCCGGCATGTGAAGAATTGATCCAGGAAATGTTAAAGAATGCACCGATTGCACTCAAGTTTGAAAAGATTGCCCTTCGCTGCGCACATGACATGCCGGAAAACTGCGTGATGGAATTGGAAAGCATGATGGATGGCATTGTCATCGAGAGTGAAGATCTGAATGAAGGCCTGGATGCATTCTTCCATAAACGTGATCCGAAATGGATTAATAAGTAATAAGGCATTAACCCTTTCACTTTTATCGTGCTCCCATTCGTGAATAGCGTGAATGTTGATTGGACCAGGATAAAGGAAAAGGAAAGCATATTCTTGAAGGGAGGATCTGCCACCAATGAGAGCACTGGAAAACCTGAAAGTATTGGACCTGACCACTACGCTGAATGGTCCTCAATGCACGATGATTCTTGCGGATAATGGCGCGGATGTGATTAAGATCGAGACACCTGACGGCGAAATAGGGCGTTACCTTACTCCTTATGATGAAGAAAAAAACTTTAGCGGTTTCTTTGCCAATTATAACCGAAACAAAAAAAGCGTCACGTTAAACCTGAAAAATGAAAAGGCACGCAACCTGTTCTATGGACTGGTAAAAGACGCGGACATTATTGTTGAAAATTATAAGGGCGGCGTAACAAAACGGCTGAAAGTGGACTATGAAACCGTCAGGGAAATTAATCCCAAAATTATATATGCCTCCGGCTCTGGTTTCGGCCAGTATGGACCGCTTAAGAACAGGCCGGCGTACGACATTGTAGCCCAGGCACTTGGTGGCATTCTGGATCTTACAGGATTTAAGGAAAGCCCAATGCCTGTAAAAGTCGGGCCTTCTGTTGCGGACCATGTGACGGGGATCTATCTTGCAATCGCTGTACTTCTTGCACTGCATCACAGGGATGTGACCGGAGAAGGGCAGCATGTGGAAGTCTGTATGTTGGATACCATTATGAGCATCCTGGAAAATGCAATTCCATTATACAGTATGACAGGAAAGGTACCGGGAAGAAATGGCAACTTAGATCCAACGCTTTCCCCGTTTGATGTCTATCCCTGTAAAGATGGTTTTGTAGCCCTTGGGACTGGCACAAATAAAATGTTCGAAAACTTGTGCCATGTAATAGGGCGGGATGACCTTTTGAAAGACCCGAGGTATGCAACGAATAACTTGAGGCTTGCTAATTATGAGCCGGAGTTGAAACAAATCCTTACGGAATGGTGCAGCGGCCACGGGAAGATGGAAATCGAGGAAATGATGGCGCCGGCCAATGTGCCATGCGGTGCGGTACTGGATATCAAGGATATCTTCGAGCATCCGCATTACCGGGCAAGGAATATGCTGGTAGAAACAATACATCCGGACTATGGTCCCCTTACGATCCAGGGAAATGTTGTAAAAATGTCCGCGACTCCGGGAAGCGTTTTCAAACCTTCCCCGTCACTTGGACAGCAGACAAAGGAAATTTTCCATCTGACAGACGAAGAGTATAAGGCCTTGAAAGAGGAAGGGGCTATTTGATCCCTGCCCGGCAATGGAATGGCAGGCAGTTGGATGTAACTATGAAACAAATGAAAGAAAATGAAAGGAGGGAGGAAGCACTAGTGGAAAAATCTCAAGTGGAATTTCAAAAAGGGCTGTATAACTTAAGCGACCAGACATTCTCAGAGCTTCAGGGATCCAAATACGTGAATGATGACCTAAGGCCTACAAAGAAGGAAGAGAGGACTTGGAACGCATATAACATCGGGATGCTCTGGGTTGGAATGGTAATCTGCATCACAGGATTTTCCTTTGCGGCAGCCATGATCGCCCTGGGCATGGGTTTTATCCCTGCGCTGGTCAATGTTTTGATTGGCAACCTGATCGTGCTGATCCCGATGCAGTTAAACTCTCATGCCGGTACAAAATATGGGATCCCATTCCCTATTTATTCAGAGCTTTCTTTTGGAAAAAAGGGCGCGCATATCCCTTCCCTCATTAGGACGATCGTAGCGGCCGGATGGTGTTCTGTCCAGTGCTGGGTTGGCGGTGCTGCTTTTTCCGCGATTATCGGCTGTTTTGTCCCGTCATGGGATGTGGAAGGGACCGGAAGGTATGTAGGTTTTGCCATTTTCCTGGTCGTTACGCTGTTCCTTGGAATTAAAGGAAGCGAAGGGATTAAGTGGCTGGAGGCGATTGGAAGCCCGATCCTGCTTGTGCTCTGCGCTTTGCTGGTGGTTTGGATTGTCGTGCTGGGCAATAGTGTTGATCTTTCCATTGCGGATATGTTTGCCTTGAAGAACAATAGCGCGATGCTTGCCGAAAACGGCGGGTTTGCCCTGGTCTTTATGAGTGGCATTACTTCCAATATTGCCGTTTGGGCCACCCTGGCATTGAACATACCAGACTTTTCAAGATATGCAGTATCTCAGAAGGCCCAGTTAAAAGGACAGCTGATCGCGATGCCGATTTCTGTCATGGCTCTTGCTTTTATCGGAGCGATGATGGCAGAGGTAACCTTGGTTGCTTATGGGGAAGCACAGTATGACCCGACCGCAGTCCTCCTGCATCTGGGGAACAAGCCGCTTACGATCCTTGTATCCATTGGCATCATTATCGGTACTTTGACAACAAACATGGCTGCTAATGTGACAGCCCCTGCAAATGGGTTTGCTTCACTGGCACCGAAAAAGATTTCCTATAAGATGGGCGTCGTCCTTACCATAGTCCTTTGCATCATATATCGCCCTTGGTACATCTATGGTTCAGCAGGAGCCTGGGTATTTACCTTTCTGGGATCTTTAGGGACGATTTTAGGACCGGTAGCCGCAATCCTGGTTGCTGATTACTTTGTCTTGAAAAAGACAAGGGTGGACATGAAGGGGCTGTATGAGGAAACCCCCAGCCGGTACGACTATTCAAATGGCTGGAACTGGAGGGCAATTTTATCCTGGATCCTGGGTGTATGTATACCAATGATGGATAAGGTTGGCATCGGGGGCTCATTTGGAAAGTTCCTTGCAGCAAACAGTTATCTTGTTGGATTCTTTATTTCTTTTATCGTGTATTTCCTTCTCATGAAACACGAAAAACAATCTTATGTGAGTGAAAAGGAATTCGACGAAATGACGGAAACGTTTGAAGAAGCAGAGGCTTGATCCGGATACGGAAGGATGTTTGGAGCGAAGGCTTGTCTTGGATCCTGAAATTATTTGAAGCAGAGGCCAGATCCGGGTACTGGAGCTTTTTGAAGCGGACGCCTGGCCCGTATCTTGAAGGTTTTAGAAGATAGGGCCTGTGCAGGATCTGGATAGTTGGAAAGCCGGCTTTTGTCATCTGCCATATTTGGAATTTGCCAAAAGCAGGTCCTGAAGGAAAAAGAGAGGCATAAATATGTATGACGAGAAAACCTATAAACTGGTAAACCAGCTTGCAGCGGAAATGAAAGACGATTGCGTAAAATTCATTCAGAAGATGATCCAGACGCCGTCTGTAAGCGGCACAGAAGAGAATATGGCAAATGTCGTAATCGCTGAGCTGGAGAAGCTCGGATATGACGAAGTTTACAGGGATAAGTATGGGAATGTAATCGGAATTATCAAAGGCGATGAGCCTGGTCCTACGATCATGTATAACTCGCACATGGACCACGTAGATCCGGGCGACCCGAATAACTGGCAGGGCTATGACCCTTATGGAGGCCAGATCGATGTTTGTGATGTTGCGTGCCTGGATGACAACACAAAGACAGAAAAGGCGGAATGTATCCATGGAAGGGCAGCATCGGATGTAAAGAGCGGGCATGGCTTCCAGATTTATGCTGGGGCAATCCTTCTGAAGCTGCGCGAAATGGGATACAAAATCAAAGGTAATTTCATGTATACCGGAGTGGTACATGAAGAATCCGGCCAGAATGCCGGAACCCGCAACATGATCAAGCATACTTTCCCGGAAAAGGGATGGGATTTTGATGCCATGGTTTCCTCAGAGGCAACCAGTTTGAAGCTGTACCTTGGCCATAGGGGAAGGATTGAATACCTTCTTACCACATATGGCAGGACGGCCCACGGAAGCTGCCCCCAGAATGGGATCAATGCAATTTACAAGGCATTGCCGGTTATCCAGAAGATCCGTGATGACGTCATCCCGAACCTTCCGAAGGATCCGGAGGGGGAGCTGGAGCAGGCTTCCATTTCCCTTAATATTATCGAGTGCTCACCGGGAGCGCTGTCTATTGTCCCGGACAAGTGCATGATGTCCTTCGACCGCAGGACGATGATGGGAGAGACTGTTGAGAGCGCGATGGAGATCCTGCAGAAAGTGATCGACGAGTGTGCGGCAGAAGATCCGGAGTTTAAGGCAACGGTTGAGATGAAACCGGATGTGGACCATTGTTACACCGGCGAAGTCATGAGCGGATATAAATTTACCGAAGGCTGGAAAATCAAGAAAGACCATCCGTTTACCCAGGCATGCGCAAGGGCGCTCGAGGATGTAGGCCAGCCGGTACAGTATGGATACTGGTCTTTTGCGACAGACTGTGCTGTGACAGCAGGATATTACAAGAAACCGACCATCGGTTATTCCGGCATGCAGGAACTGTATGCGCATACCCCGTATGACAAGTGCAGGATCGATGCAATTGAAAAGGCTATGGCTGGAAATGCGGCAATTTACCTGGAAGCATCCCAGCTGGACAAGGAAGATTTCAAGAAACTTGAGTTCTAATAAAGGTTTCCGGAAAATGGAGTCCGCTTCCTGCATCCGGCAGAGATTTTGCCTGATGCAGGAAGCAGGAAAGATATTGGGCAGGATCCTGTGATCCTGCCACGATATCTTGCGAAAGGCATTATGAGGAAAAACGAATGAGTAAAGTTGAATTAAAAGGGTACATGGAGGAAGCGGAGCGCCCCTTTAACTTGAGGACTGCTCTTGATGAAGCGAACAGATGCCTTGTTTGTTATGACGCGCCATGCAGCAAGGCATGCCCGGCCGGGACAGATCCTGCAAGGTTTATCCGTGCTTTAAAGTTTCGAAATGTAAAGGGCGGGATAGAAACCATCCGGGAAAACAACCCTCTTGGCGGGATCTGCGCAAAGGTCTGTCCATATGACCAGCTCTGCCAGGGAGCTTGCTCTATGACAGGGATTGATAAACCGATCCGTATCGGAAAAATTCAGAGTTTCCTGATCGAGCAGGAAGAAGCTTTTAAAATGCATGTGGTGAAAGCCCCTGCTGAGAAAAAAGAAGGAAAAGTAGCATGTATTGGCGCAGGTCCGGCATCTTTGACCTGTGCAAGGGAACTTGCGAAAGCCGGTTACAGCGTAACTATTTTCGAAAGGGAACAAAGGGCCGGCGGCATGGCTTCCTATGGCATTGTACCGTCCAGGCTGCCGCAGAAAGTGGTGGACCATGACATCCAGCTGATCGCGGACCTCGGGGTACAGTTCGTTTTCGGACATGAAGTAAAAAGAGAAGACCTGGAGCCCTTTGATGCTGTTTTTGTCGGCACTGGCCTTTGGGATGCCAAAATTCCTTCGATCGAGGGGGCAGGCCTGCCGGGCGTCTATTCCGCAGTGGATTATCTGAAAAAGGCAGGAACGGAAAAAGAAGCCTTCCATGCGGGAAAAACGGTCATTGTCGTAGGTTTGGGAGACGTGGCGGTTGACTGTGCCACTACCGCAAAGCTTCTCGGAGCGGAAGATGTGCGGATCATGTACAGGCGTACGATTGAAGAAGCGCCGGCTGATATGGATGAACTGAAATATGCCCTTTCCCTTGGAGTAGGCATTACAACGGGCTTCTATCCGGTCAGCGCAAAAGGAAATGGAAAGCTTGAGATCGTAGAGGCTGCTGGTTTCAGGGATAAAGAAGCGAAGATGACGCTCAGTGCGGATACGCTTGTTTTTGCAACTGGACAGAAAGCAGAGAAATTAGATATTCTGGATGACCTCCCGATCAGCGGGAAAGGCACAATTGAAGCGCAGGAGAATGGCTTTGTAAGCGGAAAAGTATTTGCGGCAGGAGATGTTGTAAATGGAGGACAGACAGTCGTCCAGGCAGTTGCGGATGCAAAGCTTACAGCGGCCGAGATCATCGCTTATTTGGAAAAGAAGGGAGTCTGAGAAGATGGCATTTAAGAAAGATTTATCTGTTGATTTTGCAGGAGTGAAATGCTTAAACCCATTTTTCCTTGCTTCTTCTCCTGTTGGGAATAACTACGACATGATTTCAAAGGCGTTCGAAGCAGGATGGGGCGGCGTATTTTACAAGAACCAGGATTCTGTTCCGGAACATGAGATTTCCCCGATCTTCGGGGTAGAGGAAGGAGATGTCGGAAGGTCCTGGGGGATGTTTAAAAACTGTGAGCACGCTTCCCAAAACTCCATGGAACAGAACCTGGATTATATGCGCAGGTTGAAAGAGCATTATCCGGAGCACAGGATTTTCGCGACGATCATGGGCGGAAGCGATGAGGATTGGACCAACCTGGTAGTGAGCGTGGCACAGGCAGGCATCGATGGTGTCGAATTAAATATGTCCTGTCCGCATATGGGACGCGACAACATGGGAGCTGATGTGGGGTGTAATCCGGCACTGGTGGAACAGTATACCAGGGTTGCAAAAAAGGCAGCAAGGAGCGGCCTTAAGGTTATTACCAAGATGACGCCCAATATCACCAATATGGTGCCATCGGCCTTGGCAGCAAAAAACGGCGGGGCAGATGGAGTGTCTGCCATCAATACGGTAAAATCCATCATTGATTTGGATAAAGACTTGTTTACAACAGAACCTGTCGTGAATGGAAAATCAGCGATTTCCGGTCTTTCCGGACGCGCCGTAAAGCCTATAAGCCTTCGTTTCCTTTGTGAGATGAAACAGAATCCCGGGCTTAAGGATTTCCCGATTTCCAGTATTGGAGGCGTCTATACATGGGAAGATGCTGTGGACTACCTGCTCCTTGGGGCAACGAATATCCAGGTATGTACTTCGATTATGGAATATGGATACAGGATCATTGATGACATTACTTCCGGCCTTTCGTATTGGATGGACGAAAAGGGATTTGAAAAGCTGGACGACTTTATTGGAAAGGCCCTGCCGAATATCGTTTCTCCATCGCAGTTTACCAGGACATTCAAAATCCATCCGGCATTTAACCATGACAAGTGCATTGGATGTGGAAGGTGCTATGTTTCGTGTTACGACGGCGGACATCAGGCAATTAAATGGCTGGATGAGGAACGCAGGCCGCAGTTAATTGAAGAAAACTGTGTAGGCTGCCATCTGTGCCAGAAGGTCTGCCCGGTCATCAATTGTATCACTCCTGGAGAAGTGGTATTTGATGAAGGCGCGAAACCGGAAAAAATCGTGTATAAAAAGAATTTTGATTAACTTGTTTTCCGAATCCCGTTTTATGAGAAAGGAGGTACAAGATGGATTTATTAATTAAAAATGGAACCATTGTGACAGCAAAAGAAATGTATCAGGCAGATGTTGCTGTTGACAAGGGAAAAATATTCAGGATCCAGCAGAATATGGACCCGGCAGGGTTTGACGAAGTAGTGGATGCAGAAGGAAAGCTTGTCCTTCCTGGAGCGATTGATGGCCATACCCATCTTTTCCTGGAATTTGGTGGAACCATTTCATCAGATGATTATTACACAGGAACCAGGTCTGCTGCGTGTGGTGGCACGACGACCGTTTTTGATTTTGTAAACCAGGCACATGCCGAGAATATGCTGGATGCAATCAAACGCAGGGATGCCATTGCATCAAAAGACTGTGCGATTGATTATTCTTTCCATCTGGCGGTAAGCGATGTCATTACAGAAGGAATGATTGAATCCATGCAGGAGTGTGTGGATTATGGGATCCCCTCCTTTAAAGTATTCATGGTTTATGATTACGGCGTAGATGACGGCTCTTTCTATAAGGTCCTTCTGAAAGCAAGGGAGATCGGGGCAATTGTCGGAGTACATGCGGAAAATAAATATGTCAATAACGTCCTGATTGAAAAATACCTGTCCGAAGGGAAAACGGATGCCTGGTGGCATTACATGGCCAAAAACGAAATGGTCGAGGGAGAGGCAGATGTCCGTGCCGTGAACCTTGCAAAAATGGCTGGTGCTCCTTTATATATCGCCCATTTAGCAGATGAGATGGGGATGAAGGCAGTAACAGAAGCCAGAAATGAAGGATATCCGATTTTTGCTGAAACATGCCCGCAATACCTGCATTTTACCAGTGAAGTGTACAAGAGGGAAAGAGGAAGGGATTTTGTCTGTTCCCCGCCAATGAAGAACCAGGCTTCACAAGATGCGATCTGGGGCGGCGTGAAAAATGGCAATATTACGGTTGTCGCAACGGATCACTGCCCGTTCTCGAAAGCAGAAAAAGATTGGGGAATCACCAAGAAAGATGGCACGCCTGGAAACTTTACGACGATTCCAAATGGATGCGCGGGTATCGAAAATATGTACCCATATATGCTTTCGGAAGCAAACCAGGGAAGGATTTCTTTCTCAAGGGTAGTGGAACTTTGTTCTACTAACCCGTCTAAATTATTTGGACTGGATGATCAAAAGGGCGCCATCCGGGTAGGATTGGATGCCGATATTGTGATCTATGATCCGGAAAAAGATTTTACTGTTACAAATAGTGCCATGCATGGCGCTACGGACCATACAATTTGGGAAGGGCTCCATTTAAAGGGCTACCCGGTTGCTACGTATAGCAGAGGGAACCTTGTATTTAAGGATGGGGAGTTCCTTGGCGGCCGTGGGCAGGGCAGGCTGGTTAGATGCCATAAGTTAAGTTTCAATGGACCTCTTCTCTAACTCAAGAGGGTTTCGATGCCCCTATCCGGCAAAGCATTTTTAGGGCTTTGCCGGATAGATAATAAGAAAAAAACTTCCGGTAAATTTTTTAAGGAAGAGCAGACGATAGATTTTAAGGAGGCAAGGATATGTTTCAGCTGACAGAAGACCAGGTCATGATCCGTGACCTGGCAAGGGACCTCGCACAGAAAAGCTTCAAGGACAGGGCAGCTGATTATGATGAGAAGGAGGAATTCCCGACTGCGAATATCGAAGAATTAGCAGATGCAGGAATCCTGGGATGTTGGCTTCCGGAAGAATATGGAGGCGCAGGGACAGACTTTCTCTCATTTATCTTGGCAAACGAAGAAGTAGCAAAGGTATGCGGTGCCACGTCCAGCATTATTTCCACCCACACGGTTGCGATGGCATGTGTAAGCCAGTTCGGCACAGAAGAACAGAAAGCGAAGTATCTTCCACTTACCGTGCAAGGACATTTGATGGGATTCGCCATGACAGAGGCGAATGCAGGTTCAGATTCCAATGGCATGGCGACCAAAGCCGTGAAGGTAGATGGAGGCTATGTCCTGAATGGGGCGAAAATGTTTATTTCCAGCGCTCCGGCGAATGATTTTAACATTATTGTCGCTGTCACCGGAATGAATGAAAAAGGGAAAAAAGAATTCACGGCCTTTATCGTTGATAAAGACGCAAAAGGCTTTTCTGTTGGCCGGGAGATCCATAAGATGGGGATTCATGGCTCGCTGACAGCTGAAATTATCCTGGATAATTGTTTTGTACCGGACAGCCAGGTACTCGGAGAAGTTGGAAAGGGAATGAAAGTCGCCCTTACATCGCTGGATACCGGGAGGATCTGTATGGGTACGCAGGCAGTCGGAATTGCGCAAGGCGCATTGGACGTGACATATGAATATGTCAAAGAAAGGGAGCAGTTTGGAAAAAGGCTTTCCCAGTTCCAGGATGTCCAGTTCGGCCTTGCCTATCTGCAGACAAAGGTTGACGCGGCCAGGCTGCTGATTTGGCGTGCGGCAGGTTTGAAAGATGAAGGAAAGGCATTTAGCACCGAGGCTGCTATGGCGAAGCTTTACGCATCCGATACCGCGATGGAAACGACGACAGAATGTGTCCAGTATCACGGAGGATATGGATATACGAGGGAGTATCCGGTAGAGAGGATGATGCGTGACGCCAAAATCACACAGATCTATGAAGGCGCCAATGCCATCCAGAAGATGGTTATCGCCAGGTCGCTTGGCCTGAAATAGGAAGGGAGGTATTAGACATGGCATTAAAGACAGTGCAGGAATACGTTGATTCGCTGGCGGCAATGAAACGGAATATCTGGTTCCAGGGAGAAAAAATCGAAGACCCGATCCATCATCCGCTTCTCATCCCGTCCAGGAAGTGCCTGGAAAAAACATATGAATTGGCATTGGATCCGCAGTATGAAGATATCATGACGGCTACTTCCCAACTGACGGGGCATAAGATCAACCGTTTTAACCATATTTACAACAGCACAGAAGACCTGAATAAAAAAACGAAAATGCAGAGGCTGATGGGGAGGGTGACAGGAAGCTGTTTCCAGCGCTGTGTCATTACAGATATGGCGAACGCCCTTTATCCTACCACTTATAAAATTGACCAGAAATACGGGACGAATTATTTTGAAAGATTCAAAAAATTCATGATCCGTGTACAGGATGAGGACCTGGTGATAGCGGGTGCCTTGACAGACCCGAAAGGGGACAGGGGGGTCAAGATTGGTTCCGACCAGCAGGACCCGGACTTATATCTCCATGTAGTGGAAAGGCGTCCTGACGGCGTGGTTGTAAATGGCGCAAAGTGTCATTTGACAGGCATTACAAATGCCCATGAAGTCGTAGTACTTCCTACACAGGCTATGCGTCCCGGACAGGAAGATTATGCGGTCGGTTTCCATCTTCCGCTGGATGCGCCCGGAATCACCATGATTATTGGAAGGCAGAGCTGCGATACAAGGAAAATGGAGGCTTTTGCAGACATTGACCCGGGAAATACCCGGTTTGGCGGAGTTGAGGCAATGGTTGTTTTCGACCATGTTTTTGTTCCGAAAGAGAACCTGTTTTTGAATGGGGAAGTGGATTTTGCAGGCATGCTGGTAGAGCTTTTTGCCGGCGGACATAGAAATAGTTACGGTGGCTGTAAGAGCGGTGTGGGAGACGTCGTAATTGGGGCAGCCAGTTTGATGGCGGAGTATAACGGCATTGAAAAGGCAAACCATGTAAAGGACAAGCTGGTGGAAATGACGCAGCTCAATGAGCAGCTTTATGCGTGCGGGATTGCATCCGGGACAGAAGGATGGAAGACGGAAGCCGGAAACTATATGGTGGATCTCCTGCTTGCAAATGTCTGCAAATTAAATGTTACCCGGTACCCCTTTGAGATTATTCGGTTAATGGAAGATATCGCCGGTGGCATTATGGTCACGGCTCCTTCCGAAGCGGACTTAAGGAGCAAAGATATCGGTAAATATATCGAGAAGTACCTGGTAGGCCATAATGTGGACGCGGAAGACAGGCTTCGTGTTTTAAGGCTTTGTGAAAACCTTGCCCTCGGGACATCGGCAGTAGGATATCTGACCGAATCCCTCCATGGAGCAGGATCGCCGCAGGCACAGAAAATTATGATCACCAGGCAGGGACAGTTTGAAGAAAAGAAAGAGCTGGCCAAAAAGCTTGCAAAGGTAAAGGAAGAAAAATAGATGGAACAGGGAACAGTCATTACGGAAATCAAGGACAAGAAAGGCATTATTACCATTAACCGTCCTAAAGTATTAAATGCGATTGATTGGGATACATTAAACTTCCTTCAGAAGGCAGCGGAAGATATGATTGCAGATCCGAATGTGAGGGTGATTATTTTGACTGGTGCCGGGAAGAAAGCATTTGTATCTGGCGGAGATATTGGAGTAGAGATGCAGATGGATGGGCTGGCCTCCTTTGAGTGGAGCCGTGCGGGCCATCATTTCTGCTCTACCTTGGAAAAAAGCCCCAAACCAGTGATTGCAGCGGTAAACGGATACTGCCTTGGGGGAGGCATTGAATTCGCCCTGGCTTGTGACTTCCGGTTCTGCTCGGATAATGCAAAGTTCGGGGCACCGGAATCAAAACTGGGGGTATGCTGCGGGTTTGGTGGAAATATCCGGCTTCCGAGGATTGTCGGGAAAGCTTATGCAAAAGATATCTTGATGACGGGAAGGATGGTAGACGCTGAAGAAGCATGCCGGATCGGGCTGGTTTCGAAAGTAGTGCCGCAGGAAAAATTGATGGAGGAAGTTTTCCAGTATAGCGAACTTTTAACATGTAAGAGCGCTACCGTCCTTAATTTCATCAAGCGTGCGGTGGATTATGGCTCTGAAATGGGCGAAACAGAAGCATCACAGTATGAATCGGCACTGTTTGGCGTCATCTCCGGGACATATGACAAAAAAGAGGGAATGAATGCATTTTTGGAGAAGAGGGATCCGAAATTTGAAGACCGATGAAGATCGGCAAGGGTCGTCCCTGTGTCCGCCATCCAGGTGGAGCGAGAGCGGGATCCGGAATTGGAAGACTGGGGAAGGCCGGCAAGGAGTGCATTCTGGCAGAGAAAGGCAGGGGATGACGCAGGGATCTGCGTAGATAAGGCTGTGTCATTGCCTGGTTGAATTGGGAGAAGGTAGGAAATAATGAAAGAGGTAGTGATTGTTAGTGGTGCCCGTACACCCTATGGCAAGCTCGGAGGAGTGCTGTCCCCGTTAACGGCTCCCCAATTAGGCGGTATGGCCATAGCGGAAGCTTTGAAAAGGGCCGGGATTACGGGCGGCCAGGTAGATGAAGTGATCTATGGCACTGTCATCGCGGCAGGACAGGGACAGGTCCCTGCCAGGCAGGCAGCGGAAAATGCAGGAATACCGGTAGAAGTCCCTGCATTTACGATTAATAAGGTCTGCGGGTCTGCGTTAAAAGCGGTCACGCTTGGAGCCCAGATCATAAAGGCAGGAGATGCAGACGTTATTGTCGCAGGCGGGATGGAAAGCATGTCGAATGCACCCTTCCTGGCAAAGGACATGAGATGGGGACACCGTATGTTTGATGCGGTTATGAAAGACAGCATGGTTTTAGACGGCTTGTGGTGCCCGCAATATGATGTGCATATGGGCGCACATGGGGGATATGTGGCAAAGGAATATGGCATCACGAGGCAAATGCAGGACCAATGGGCCTACCGGAGCCAGATGCGCTGGGAAGCCGGCGAGAAGAACCATGTATTCGATGAAGAACGTTTCCCGGTCAAAGTGGAAGGCAAAAAAGGGAAGGTTACGACCGTGACGGTTGATGAGCCGCCCAGGCCTTCCACTACCATGGAAGCCCTTGAAAAACTTCCAGTCCTTTTTGGAAAAGACAATACCATCACCGCAGGAAATGCGCCTGGAACAAATGACGGGGCCTCTGCCGTAGTCATCATGTCACGGGACAAAGCAGAGGAGTTAGGAGTTCCGGTCCTCGCGACATTGAAAGATTATTCCCAGGTCGCAAGAGACGCAAGATATATTGCGACCGTTCCGGGGCTGGCAATCCAAAAGCTCCTGAATAAAAACCATCTGACACTCGATGATGTAGACCTGATGGAAATTAACGAGGCATTTGCTTCGGTCCCCCTGGTTTCCGCTTTAGGGATCCTTGGCATGACCCCTTCCGAGATGGACGCAAAAGTGAATGTCAATGGTGGCGCGGTGGCTGTTGGGCATCCGATTGGCTCTACCGGTGCGAGAATATTAATGACATTAATTTATGAGCTGAAGAGGGAAGGCAAAAAGACAGGCGTTGCCGCGATCTGTTCCGGTATGGCACAGGGTGATGCTGTTTTGGTGGAAGTGGAATAGTCAGAAGAAGGGGGGCGTATTTAAATGAGCATTAGCAAAGTAATGGTAATCGGTTCAGGCCAGATGGGCGGAGGAATTGCCCAGGTAATGGCCCAGGCCGGAAAGATTGTTTATTTAAATGATGTCAAACAGGAATTTGTCGACCGGCGGATCGCCTTTATCGATAAGCTGCTGTCCAAGGACGTCAGCAAAGGCAGGATTACAGAAGAGGAAAAAGCCCGGATCTTATCAAGGCTTATCCCTTCCACGGATAAAAAGGATGCTGCAGACTGCGACCTTGTCGTAGAAGCTGCGGTGGAAAATATGGAAATTAAATCTGCCATTTTTAAAGAGCTGGATGAAATTTGCAAATCTTCCTGTATCCTGGCGACAAATACCTCGTCCCTTCCGATTACGGAAATTGCCGCTGCAACAAAGCGCCCGGAAAAAGTAATTGGGATGCATTTTATGAATCCGGTTCCGGTGATGAAGCTGGTGGAGATAATCCGAGGACTGGCAACAGATGACGAAACATTCCGTATTGTGCAGAATGCTTCCTTAGAATTAGGGAAAACACCGGTCGAAGTGAGGGATGTCCCTGGATTTATTTCCAACAGGGTCCTCCAGGTCATGATTAATGAAGCCATTTACTGCTTATATGAAGGCGTAGGTTCCGTAGAAGATATTGATGCGGTAATGGAGCTTGGCATGCGCCATCCCATGGGTCCTTTAAAACTGGCAGACTTTATTGGGCTGGATACCGTCTTAGCCATTATGGAGACCATGTATGAAGGGTATGGGGATTGTAAATATCGGCCGTGTCCTCTTTTAAGGCAGTATGTGAAAGCAGGATGGCTTGGAAAGAAAGCGGGAAGAGGTTTTTATCGTTACGATTCATAGATGGGGAAGGGCAGCCGCCGCATTCCGCATCGTCCGGAAGGAGAGCCGCGCCATGAAAGATCACGATTCGCATGAGGGCGAGGCCTGCGTTACCGCCTTGCCAGGCGAGACGGCGGATGATGCGGCTTAGTACATCGCAAGGAACCCTCTCGCTGGTAGGGACCTTTCTTACGATATATACATGAAGTTTCAATTCGTGAAAACTGGAAAAAAAGCCCAAAGTGATCTCCGCGAGATCCTAAAAAACGGAAAGGAAGGATGGCCAATTGTTTGAATTTACAGAGGATCAGCTCGCTATCCAAGAGATGGTGAGGGAATTTTCAGAGAAAGAGATTCGTCCGATTGCACAGGATACGGATAAAAATGGGAGCTTTCCGGAAAAGACCATCAAAGAATTGGCCGAGATGGGAATCATGGGGCTGAATATTCCGGAAGAGTACGGAGGAAGCGGCCTGGATGAAATTTCTAAAGCAATCGTTATTTCGGAAATTTCCAAGTGCTGCGTAAGTACGGCAGAAATCGTAGCAGTCCATCTTCTTACCAATGACATCATCCTCCGCATGGGGACAGAAGAGCAGAAACAAAAATGGCTGCCAAACGCAGTAGAAGGAAAACTGGGGGCTTTCTGCTTAACTGAGCCAAATGCCGGTTCTGACGCAGGCGGTTTGAAAACAAAGGCAGAAAAAACAGAAGGTGGATATATCCTGAACGGTTCTAAACTTTTCATTTCAAATTTCGGGCCGGAGGAAGGGGATCATCTGATTATCATTGCCTTGACAGATCCAGAAAAGAAAACCCATGGCGGGATGACGGCATTCCTGATTGGGCGTGATACGCCGGGCGTCCAGGTTGGGAAAACCGAGGACAAGATGGGCTTAAGAGGGGCTGTGGTATCGGAAGTAATCCTGGACAATGTCTATGTACCAGAAGCAGAAGTGTTGGGGAAACCAGGAGATGGCTTCAAGATCGCAATGATCGGTCTTGACGGGGGAAGGATCGGGATTGCCGCCCAGGCGACCGGCCTTGCGGAAGCAGCGCTTTCAGAAGGTGTAAAATACGCGAACCAAAGGCTCCAGTTCGGCAAGCCGATCAGTTCTAACCAGGGTCTCCAGTGGTACATTGCAGATATGGGCACAAGGATAGAAGCGGCTAAAATGCTGATGCTTGAGGCAGCGGATAAACGCCAAAAGGGAGAAAAAGTAACGAAATATGCTGCAATGGCAAAGTATTTCTGTTCAGAAACGGCAGGATATGTCTGCGACCTTTCGTTACAGTTGCACGGCGGATATGGCTATATGAAGGATTATCCTATTGAAAGGATGTATCGGGATGCCAGGATCATGAGGATCTATGAAGGAACGTCCGAAATCCAGAAAATCGTCATTTCCAGAGAGGTAATCAAAGAATATACATAAATAGAACGTAAGGCGTGACCCGCCTTTGGAATGCGGCGCCTGTCCTTTATCGTAAGGAGGGACCCGCTGTAGCGGGAGGATTCCTTGCGATGCACTAGCCGCATCGTCCAAAGGACGATTTGGAATCGGCGTTTGTCCTTCGCGAGGATGTGATTGTAAAGAGAAGTGAATGATCGGATGTTGGAAATATAGGAGGTGTCAGATGAATATTCTGGTTTGTGTGAAACAAGTGCCGGATACAACGGAAATCAAAATTGATCCGGTAAAGCATACGCTGGTCCGTGCAGGAGTGCCGTCTATTTTAAATCCTTTTGATGGGTTTGCGCTTGAAGCCGCGGCAAGGTTAAAAGACAAAGATCCCGGTACCAAGATCGTAGTCGTTACGATGGGTCCGCCGCAGGCGACGGCCGTATTAAAGGAAGCGCTTTCGATCGCAGCGGATAAAGCTTACCTGGTATCCGGGAGGACCTTCGGAGGGTCTGATACGCTTGCCACGTCCTATATCCTTTCCCAGGCAGTCCGTAAAATGGAAGAAACAGAAGGAAAATTTGATGCCATTTTCTGTGGGAAGCAGGCAATTGACGGCGATACCGCGCAGGTTGGGCCGGAACTGGCAGAGCATCTCGGGCTTCCCCAGGTGACTTATGGATTGACCTGCGAGAAAAATGCGGATGGGAGCGGGCTTGAGGTAGTACAGGAAGGAGATGGTTACAACCAGGTAATCGGTATCCAGTTCCCCTGCCTTGTCACCTTTACGAAACCTTCCTTTGATCCAAGGTTCCCGACCATAAAGAGAAAACTTGCAGCAAATCGTGCCAATATCCCCGTGCTGGGTGATGATGCCTTTCCGGATATTGATACATCCAGAATAGGGTTAAAAGGTTCTCCAACCCATGTAAAGACTACTTTTACACCGGAGCAGAAAACAGGAGGCGTGATCATCCAGGAAGAATCCGAGGAAGAATCCGCGAAAAAGCTTGTTGCGTTACTGGGAGAAAAGAAAGTCGTTTGATTGCAGGCACTTTCAGGACCAAACAGATGGTGGAGGGAATATATGGAAGCAAAGACGAAGGATTTGTGGGTGTTAATCGAGACTCGGGAGGATGGGAGTCCGGCAAAGGTTGGCCTGGAGCTTCTGAATCCTGGGAGGATCCTTGCGGATAAACAAGGTGGCAGGCTGGTTGCCGTTGTGATTGGGCAGAATGTGCAGAAATCGGTGGAAGAAGCTGCCAAATATGGAGCAGACCAAGTCTTGGTGGTGGAAGGATCAGAATATCAGCAATATACAACAGATGCCTACCAGCTTGCAATGGTTTACCTGGTAGAGAAATATGCACCTACAACAGTAATGATTGGTGCAACCAATATTGGACGTGACCTGGCTCCAAGGGTTACCGCCAAGGTAGGTACTGGTCTGACTGCAGACTGTACCAGTGTTGATATCGATGAAGAATCCGGTAATATCGCGTGGACCCGCCCGGCATTTGGAGGGAACCTGATGGCCACCATTCTTTGCCCGGACCATCGCCCGCAATTTGGGACCGTACGCCCCGGGGTATTTAAAAAGCCGGAAGCTGGTGAAAGCCATGCGGATATTATTAAGGAAGAATTCCATGTAGCAAATGACCAGATACGCACACGTATTATAGATGTGATCCGGGAAGCAGCGGGGGAAATCGTAGACCTGGAAGGGGCTGAAATCATTGTTTCCGGTGGACGCGGTGTTGGCGGACCGGAAGGGTTTGAGACCGTCATCAAACCTCTCGCAGATGTGTTGGGCGGGGTTGTTGGTGCGTCCAGGGCTGCTGTAGACTCTGGCTGGATAGCACATTCCCACCAGGTTGGGCAGACCGGTAAAACTGTTGCACCAAAGCTCTACATAGCCTGTGGGATCTCGGGGGCAATCCAGCATCTTGCTGGCATGAGCGGTTCAAAAGTCATTGTGGCAATCAACAAAGATCCAGACGCAAATATTTTCCGGGTAGCAGACTATGGAATCGTTGGGGATTTGTTCAAAGTCCTGCCGGCATTAACAGAAGAAATAAGGAAGAAAAAAGGCGAATAATGAATTTTTTTATGGATGAAGAGCATGCGGACCTGGTAGAGCTTTACCGGGATTTTGCGGAAAAGGAATGTGGCCCGATTGCGTCTGAAATCGATAAGGCATCCCGTTTCCCCAGGGAAACATTTGAAAAAATGGCTGAGATGGACCTGCTAGGAATCCCGTTTCCGGAAAAATATGGCGGGGCAGGGATGGATAACCTGTCTTATGCCCAATGTGTTGAAGAAATAAGCAAGGTATGCGCTTCCACAGGGGTGGGGCTTTCCGCACATACTTCCTTGTGTGCATGGCCGATTTATCATTTTGGTACGGAAAAGCAGAAAGAGAAATATCTTGTCCCGCTGGCATCTGGGGAAAAACTGGGAGCATTCGGTCTTACGGAACCAAACGCGGGAACGGATGCTGCCGGCCAGCAGTCTACAGCAGTGGATATGGGGGACTATTGGCTGCTAAATGGGACTAAATGCTTCATTACAAATGGCGGGGAAGCGGATATTTACGTTGTTTTTGCCATGACAGGCAAGGCAAAGGGAAATCATGGGATCTCTGCTTTTATACTGGAAAAAGGTTTTCCGGGATTTTCTTTCGGAAAACATGAAGAAAAGATGGGGATCCGAGGCTCATCCACATGCGAACTGATTTTTCAAGACGTGAAAGTCCCGAAGGAAAATCTCTTAGGAGAGGTAAACAAGGGATTTAAAGTGGCCATGATGACCCTTGATGGGGGACGGATTGGGATCGCGGCGCAGGCCTTGGGTATCGCCGAAGGCGCCATCGCTGTGACGAAAGATTATATTTCCCAAAGAATCCAATTCGGAAAGCGGATCAGCCAGTTCCAGAATACGCAGTTTGAAATGGCAAAAATGCAAGCCGCTACAGACGGTGTCAAGCTGCTTGTCTATCAAGCTGCTAATGCAAAGGATTTGGGGATCCCTTATTCCCACCTTGCTGCAGAAGCAAAACTCATGGCCGCTAGTAATGCAAGTGATGTGACAAGGAGATGCCTGCAGCTTTTTGGCGGATATGGATACACTAGTGAATATCCGATTGAAAGGATGATGCGTGACGCAAAGATTACAGAGATCTATGAAGGAACATCAGAAGTGCAGATGATGGTGATCTCTTCCTGGATGGGGATCCGATAAGAGGCATCCATAGCCGTATCTTTTCACGATAGAACAATTATCGGGGTGTTTTCTAGATGGGGGAGTAGATAAGAGCCCTGGGTGGGGGAGTAGATAAGAGCCTTCTATTACCGTGATCGATGAAAAATGAAACATCCAATATTTTGCCCTAAATCAAGCAAGGGAGAGATCCTCTGCTCCCTACCCCCTTTTTTTCAAAGCTTGATTTAGGGCATTTTTTCGTTTCTTAAACTGGCGGAGAAGTACCGGCAGCAATACCAGAGAAGGTGGGCGCTGCAGGAAGAGCTGGACAGGATATGAGAAATGGACATAAGTATATATGAGAGCATCGGATAAGCAGGATATCCACTTCTCTAACGAAATTCTGTTCCGCTGGTTTCATTTCCAAAAACGGATTAAGAAAATGGCTTTATGCCTTTCGCACAATTACAAAAATAGCTTTATGCCTTCCGCACAATTATCTTATATCGTTCCACGGGCAGTCCCAGTTCGGATTCCCGTTTGACTGCCACATTGACCACTTCGACTTCGGTCTCGCCGTCGTAGCCATCCACAATGACGGTATCGCCCACCTGCACGGTAGGGTCTTCGCAGATATAATCATAGGTCCTGCCGCTGGCTCCGAAGCG
>CADBRV010000053.1 GCA_902797185.1 uncultured Lachnospiraceae bacterium | reverse complement strand
TGATTATACAACATAACTGGCGTGAAGTCATCAGTCAGTGGTCTCATTTATTTTTTTAATTCGCAAAAATAACAACTCCTTTAATGAGAGGCTAAAGACAATTATATCATAAAGGAGGAACTTTTTTGGTGATATGTAGAAGTTGATCCGTCCATACTTGCTGTTTATTTCCTTCACGTCAGTTAATTTTTCACCCTTCCTTAGGGACGATTGGGAATGCGGCATCTGTCCTTTTCAGAGCCAACATACCGCAGGGGCAGGCTTTTTTACACGACACAAAGCGAGAAATGCCGTATTTTCGCCCTCTTCGCCTACCGGACAGATTTGTCTTTTCCTTATCCCAGATCCTTCTTCTCGTAAATCCTTATAGACGCTCTCCAGGATGCCAGGGAGAAAAGGACTGTAAAAAAGAGTGCACCGGTCATGACAGAAGTCCCCTTTCGCTGGCTGTTTAATTCTACCAGCACCCCGTCGCCGGGAACTGCATTAAAAACCCCCACCGTCACAAATATAACTAACGCAATCAGGATGATTTGGACGATATATCCTTTCTGCGTACCGAACTTCAGGGTAACCGGGAAGGAAAGGGCAAAATTCAGGAACGACAATACAATCATCCATACTACATTGATGATGATGGCAGCCTGTGTGCCGGATATCCCCAGCGCCTGGCTGGTCTGTCCTGTCCCTGCCACAGCGGCGGCTCCTGTGCCGGTGGCAGCCGCAACCACGCTGGCCGCGGCAAAATAAAACAGGATGAAGGCGCCGAGAATAAGGTAATTCCCGATATAGTAAGAATTGACCACATCCTGCCTGGACAAGGGCAGGATATCGCAGTACTGCCCCCATTTGGAAGTCTCGTCTGCCCGAAGGAAAGCGGCAGGAAGCGTGCTGAGGATAAAGACGGCATAAAGCATCCCCCAGCTGTTCCCACTTGGTATGAGCCCTGTAAACAGGAAAATCACGATCATAATCAGGATGCCGATATACTGCCGCCTTGCCAGCAGGTAGTTCTTATAAAAAAGCCCCCTCATCCTTTGTCTCCTTTCACCATCATGACAAACAGTTCTTCCAGGCGGATAGGCTGGAAATGCAGGCTGCCGGGTACTTCATCCCGCCGGACAATGGCTTCCACGCCGTAAGGCGTCTGCCTTTTCCCGACCACAGAGGACGGGTCAATAGCAGCAAATTCATCCAGGCTGCAGGATAATTTGCCATATTCCTCCAGGAGGACATCTTTTTCTTCTTTTAAAAGAAGCTTTCCCTCGTGAAGGAAGGCAATATAATCGCAGGCTTTCTCCAGGTCGCTGACAATATGGGAGCTCATCAGGATCGCATGGTCCTCTTCCCGGGTAAAATCCATCAAAAGGTCTAGCAGGTCGTCCCGTACCACCGGGTCCAGGCCGGAGGTCGCCTCATCCAGGATCAGTAGCTTGGGATGATGGGACATGGCACAGGCAATCCCCAGCTTCATTTTGTTCCCCTTTGAGAAGTTCTTGAACTTTTTATCCGTGGGGATATGCATCCTTTCAACGAAACCATCAAACACGTCCTGGTCCCAGTTCCAGTAAATTTTTCCCAGCATCTTCCCGATTTCCGGTGTTTTCATGAAATCCGGAAGGCAGACCTCATCCAGGACGACGCCGATGTCTTCCTTCCTCTTGGGGGTATCGCGCAGGTTCAGGCTGCCCAAAACCCGGAGCGTGCCGGAGTCCTGTTTTTTGATCCCCAGCAGCATTTTGATGAGCGTCGTCTTACCTGCCCCGTTTTCCCCTACCAGTCCCAGGATGGCACCGGATGGCAGGTCCATAGTAACCGGGCCAAGCTGGAAGCCGGGATAGCTTTTGCTGGCATTCCTTATCTCGATCGCGTTCATTCTTTCTCCTCCCAAATGGTATCCCACATCTCCAGGACTTCCTTACGGGAGAGGCCGGCAGTTTTTGCCAGGACATGGATCTGGTCCATTTTTTCCTCGATCTCCCGCAAGTAATTTTCCTGTACCAAGGACTCATTTTTCTTTGCCACATAGGAGCCTTTGCCGGCAATGGTATAAATAAAGCCTTCCTTTTCCAGCTCCTCATATGCCCTCTTCGTTGTAATGACGCTGATCCGCAGGTCCTTTGCCAGGCTGCGGATGGAGGGCAGCGGGTCGTCCGTCTTAAGCTTTCCTTCCAGGATCTGGTCCCGAACCTGGGTGAAGATCTGCTCATAGATCGGGACCCCGCTATAGTTATCTAAAAGCACGTCCATGGGCTTTTATCTGTCCATGGCTTCTGTCTGTCCATGGGCTTCTCCTTTCATGCACAGTATATACAGTATAAACGATGATTACAATAGGAATTTGAAAAAATTTTCCCCCATTTGGAAAACCTGCGTCAAACCTATCCTTATGAAGAATGCCCTAGCCCAGGCAGCAGTTCGGAATCCTGAGTAAAGGACAAACGTCACATTCCAAATCGTCCTAACGAGAGCCACACCATGAAAGATCTTGCTTCGCGTGCGGGCGCGTTCTAAGTCACCGCCTTACAGGCGATGACTTAGGGCGATGCGGCCAGTGCATCGCACAAAAAAAGCAGCCGCCGAAGCTGCTGCCTTTTCCAATCACATATTTATATAGTTTATTTAAAGAGCCACGATCCATCCCGTGGAAGCTTTTTGAAAATTTCCTGCCCGGTCCCTTAAAAGCGTTCTCAAACGGTTCCTGCCCAGTCCCTCGAAACCGTTCTCAAACGGTTCTTGCCATTCCCATGGAAACTTTTTTAAAGAGTTTCGATCCGGCTGTTGGAAAGCCGTTTTCTTTTCCTATCTGTCCTCCTCTGGGGCTGCCTTCCTGGACAGGATGTGCACCACATCCAGCAGGTTCAGGTCTTGTACATCCTTTAATACCACGGCTTCTACTGCCATAGGTACCGCGTCCTTCTGAGAGAACATGACAATATACGGGCTGGTGGCAAGGCGGGTATTCTGGTCTAGAAGTGCTACGCCCAGCCCCATTTCCAGACAGAGCAGGAGGGACTCCAAAGACCTGGTCTCCCGGACGATGTTGGGATAAAATCCCGCCTCCTTGCAACTGTCGATGAGCCGCTGGAAGCCCCCGGGGGACTCTTCTTTCGAAATGGCCAGGAAGTTTTCTTTTTTCAAATCCTCCAGGCTCAAATCCTTCTTTTTCGATAACGGGTTGGTCGTGTGCATGGCGATGGCCGGGGACTTTCTATACAACGGGAATGCCTGGAAATCGTCTGCCTTCTCCACGTCAAAATCCAATGTGATGATGATGTCATAGTGGCCGCTGCGGAGCCCGCTGCGAAGATTCCCATAAGAGTTGCGCTCCAGCGAAATCCGGATGTCCGGATACACTTCCTTTACCGCGGCAAGGCGACGGGAGAGCTCTTCATTGATATCCTGCCCTTCCAGAACACCAATGCTCAGGTATTCCTCCTGCAGGCGCATCATTTCCCGCCCATGGTTGGTAGCCTGGTCAATCCGGTTCGGAATATCCTTTACCTGGTCATAAAAATATTCTCCCTGCGGTGTTAACTTCGCCCCTTTCCTGCTGCGGATAAACAGCGGGAATCCCAGCTCCTGTTCCAGCTGGGAGATCTGCTTGGACAAATTAGGCTGGGCTGTATATAAATTTCGGGATGCTTCCGTAAAGCTGCCGCATTTTGCCACTTCTACAAAATAACGGAGTTTTAATATGTTCATATTCCTCTCCTCTTTCTTCTGGTGGCCCGGATACTTTTTTACCATAATAGCATAGAATCGTTTTCCGTGCTTGTGGATTCTGCCCGGTTTTCCCGTCTATCCCTGTTCTTTTTTAGGCATTTTTATTCCATTTTCTATATAGATAATGCTGATTTGGATATTAGAGAAAAAATTAACAATCTGCTAGACTCTGAATCAGATAGGAAAGAAAATGAATCAGCTCCTGCGGAAGGGGAGCCGGTTCCGGTTGAAAAACAATCATAGGAAAATGCGGCATGGGGGTGCCGCGTTCCAAGCAGGCAGCTGGAAGCTGCAGAAGGAGGGGAACTCATGAAAATCTTAGGCATTTCCTACGGGACCTTGAATGGCGGCAACGATGCCATGGTAAAAGAGGCCTTGATGGGGGCACAGGAAGAAGGGGCGGAAATCGAATTCATCAACGCGACTACCCTGGACATCCTTCACTGCACCGGATGTAAGGCATGCGTCATGGGCCTTTTCGGCGGAAAAGGCAACGCGTGCGTGTTAAAGGACGACATGCAGTGGCTCATCGACAAAATGTATGACGCGGACGGGCTGGTGTTCTCCGTGCCCATCTTCGAAAAATGCGCCACCGGCCTGTTCCACACCACGATGGACCGCTTTGGTCCCCGTATGGACCGCGGCAACCTGATGATCGCACAGAAGATCGCCGAGCAGGGCGGAAAACCGATTGACCCCAGATACTTAAAAGACATGGTCGTCTCCTACATGGGCGTCGGCGGTTCTGACTGGAGCACCCGTATCGAAGCGGATTTCAATACCCAGGCAATGACCCCGAAGTGGACGGTCATCCATAACGAAATCTATCCCTGGTCATTGGGCATCATGGTAAATGACGAGTACCTGGCAAGGGCACACCAGACCGGCGTAGATACCGCCAAGGCAGCAAAGAAGCTCCTGGATGGCACTGCAAACATCCCGGTGGGCATCATGGGCGAAGATTATAAATCCGCTCCTGGCGTATGTCCCCACTGCCATTCCCGCAACTTCTTCCTGCAGGAAGACGGCAAGGCAGTCTGCTGCGTCTGCGGGCTGGAAGGAAAGATCGAGGTAGAGGACGGGAAATACCGTTTTGTTTATCCGGAAGAATCCCTTCCACATGCACACGATACCATCACCGGAAAGTTCATCCATGGCGACGATATCCAGAACAACGAAAAATCTTCCCGTTCCAAACTTGCTTCCCCGCAGATGAAGGAACGGAAGAAAAAATACATGGAATTCATTAAGACATCTAAGCCTGGGGAATAATCTTAGCGGGCTGCAGGCTTTCCCATAAACCAGCAGGATGAATGACATTTCATGAGGGCACTTTCCAACCTTTAAGATAGGCTGCAAACATCCGGCAGGGTGCAAGATAAGCTGCAGGCATCCGGCAGGATTCAAAATTAGATGCAAATAGCTGGCAGGAAAAGCGGAATGAGCTTCCTGCACCATGAATGAAAGGAACGAATATGAAAGTTGGCGTATTTTACGGAAAAGGCGATATCCGGATCGAAGAACGGCCCGTACCGGAGCCGGGACCTGGCCAGATGCTGGTCAAGATCGCGTATGTAGGCATCTGCGGCACAGACATTGAATTCTTCAAAGATGGAGGCGTTCCTCCTTTTATGAAGGTACCGCTTGTCCTGGGACATGAAAACTGCGGTGTTGTCGCAAAGCTGGGCGAAGGGGTCACCAAATTCAAGGTAGGCGACCGTGTACTCTGCGGGCCTCCAAGCCACTGCCCGGAAGACTGCCCTTCCTGTAAAGAAGGCAAGACCAATATCTGCATCCACGCATTCCCACGGACCGCAGGCCTTGGCCAGTATGACGGCGGTTATGCTGAATACCTGTTGATCCATGACGTAGAGCACACGACCATCGTGCCGGTGCCGGACAATGTAGACTTTAAAGATGCTGTCCTGTTTGACGTCATCTGCGTTTCCCTTCACGGGATCCGTAATTCCCAGTTCAAGTTTGGCGACGATGTAGTCGTTTCCGGAACCGGTCCCATCGGCCTTTCCGCAATCCAGATCCTGAAAGCTGCCGGCGCCAACCGCATTATCGCCCTGGGCACCAACTCCGCGAAGGAGCCGCTGATCAAATCCTACGGGGCTGATTACTTCATCAATTCCAAGGAATGCAAGGACCTGGCAGGGGAAATTAAGAAGATCCTGGGCAAGGAAGTAGGTGCCGACGTAGTTTACGAATGTGCCGGCAATATGAACAGCCTCTCTAACCTGGTTTATGACTGCGTAAAACCGGGCGGGCAGGTAAACGTCATCGGCACGATCCAACAGCCTATGACAGAGCTGATCCCGGGCAGGTTCTCCATCTTCGAGCCGAACATGCAGTTCTCCTTTACTTATACCGAAGATGAAGTGCGGATCTACCTGCAGATGTCTGCTGCCGGAAAGCTCCACTTCCCGGGCATGGTAACCGGAGTGGTTTCCCTGGATGAGTGCGTAGAGAAAGTATTCGCCAGCGACCGCAAGGGACAGCTCAAAGTCCTGATTGACCCCAGCTTGTAAGGAACCGGTTTTCAAGGTCACGGTTTGGATCGAAAGCCGCGGCTTTGACTCCAGCCTGTAAGGACCCTGCACGGTCCTGACCAAAATCGCCAGGCAGCAGGATCCATCCCAGCCGCAGCCGCTCTCCCATCATTGTGGACAGTCATGCAGTTGGAGAAAGTCAACTAGAAAAAATATAACCGGACCGGCCGGGAATTCCTCTGGCCAGTCCGGTACTGTTAGGGAGGCAGGAATGTCCATTAAAGAAAAATTTCCATATTCCATGTCCCCGATCCGTATCGGGAACGTGGTCTTAAAAAACCGCATCGTATCCGCACCGACCACGATGCATTCCATGTCCAACGGGGAGCTTTATCCTTCCCAGGACGCGCTGGCTTATTTTGAAGAAAGGGCACGTGCCGGAGTCGGCATGGTAACCGCTGCCGGCATCAAAGTAGGGCATGATGTCCAGGACGACGGCGCCATGACCGCCTGGGATATCAATACCCCGAACCACCGCAATAAATTGATGGAACTGGCGGAACGGATCCATTTCTACAATGCCAAAGCTTCCATGGAGCTGATCGGCATCTTCCCGGACGGCTATACCGTTTCCGACGGCTGCAGCATCATGGGATGGGGCTCCGGTCATGAAATCACCCGCGAGGCCATGGAAGAATTTAAAAACGACTGGGTAGAAGCAGCCCAGGGGCTGGTAGAATGCGGCTTTGACGCCATCCTGATCCACAGCGGGCACTCCTGTCCTCTCGCGCAGTTCCTGTCCCCGCTGACCAACAAGCGGACGGATGAATACGGCGGGTCTACCGAGAACCGCTGCCGCTACCTGGTGGAAATCCTGGACGCCATCCGCGCGAAAGTTGGCAAAAAGCTCCTGATCGAAGTGCGTATTTCCGGTACCGAATTTGAAGAAGGCGGCATCGACATCGAGGAAGGCATCCGGATCGGTGAAATCCTCCAGGACCACCTGGACGTGCTGCAGGTATCCGCCGGCATGCATAACCCGAAATGGATGACCTGGGTGCATCCCTGCGGATTCCGCCCGCCGATGCCCAACGTATCCGTGGCAGAAGCCTTTAAGAAATCCGGCAAGTTCCATGTGCCAATCGTGACCGTAGGCGCCATCGATTCACTGGAAGATGCGGAAGAAATCATTGCCAGCGGGAAAGCCGACATCGTCACCATCGCCAGGGGTCTGATCGCGGACCCGCAGCTCATCCATAAATCCCTGGAAGGACATGGGGAAGACGTCGTGCCCTGCATCAAGTGCATGCGCTGCCATGATTCTACTGTTTACGGGCACCACTTCCAGTGTGCTGTAAACCCGACTGCCGGCCTCGAGAACTCCATCTCCCACCTGGTTCAGCCAGTGGAGAAGAAGAAAAAGGTAGCCATTATCGGCGGCGGTCCTGCCGGTATGCGTGCAGCCATGATCGCCTCCGACCGCGGACACGATGTCACCATTTTCGAAAAAGACGGAAAACTTGGCGGCATGCTCCACAAAGCCGGATACTTCTCTTTCAAATATCCGGTAAAGGACTATATGGAATGGCTGATCGCACAGGTTGGGAAACGGGACATCAAAGTCTGTCTGAATACGCCGGCATCTCCGGAAACTGTAAAAGGTTATGATGCCGTGATCACCGCCATCGGCGCAGAGCCCTTTGTGCTCCCGGTTCCGGGCGCGGATAAGGCTAAGATCGCAATTGACATCCTGGGCAAAGAAGATACCCTTGGGGAAAACATCCTCCTGGTCGGAGGAGGCCAGGTAGGCTGTGAAATGGGTCTCCACCTTGCAAGCCTTGGCAAAAAGGTCACCATCATCGAAATGCAGAAGGACCTGGCTCCGGACGCATCCAAGACCCAGAGAGATGAGCTGATGGTGGAAATCGACAAGGAAGACAAGCTCTCCGCCCTGACTGGCGCTGCCTGCAAACAGCTCTCTTCTACTTCCGTTACCTACGAAAAAGACGGGAAGGAAGAAACCATCACCGGCGACGACGTGCTCCTGTGCACCGGCATGCGTTCCAAGACAAAAGAAGCAGACAGCTTCTTCCCGTCCGCTGACGAAGTGCTGGAAATCGGCGACTGCGTCAAAGCACGCACCATCGAATGGGCAACGAAGGAAGCTTACTACGCTGCCATCAACTTATAATTCCAGGCAAAAATACTGCCCTTTCCCGGAATCCGTTAATGGGCGAAGGCGCCATAACAAATCGTCTTTGTAAGGCACAGCCTGCAGGATAAGAGGGAAGTCATGCAGGCTGCCGGGAACAGGCAGATAAATAGAGGGGAATCATCGCTCTTACTAAGATCTACATCGCCTTCCAGCGATGGTAAAAATCGGGAGCTATGCCGCATAAGAGGGAATGTCCGGCATAGCCTACATCATCATCACCCCAAGGGTGATGGCAAATGGAAAGAGGTATTAAAGTATGAAACAGTCCAAAGGGGCGTCCATCGGCCTTGACTTCGGTGTCAAGGGATGGATCGTCATGATCATCACATTTTTCTGCATTTTATTGGATTCATCCCTGATCAATGATTCACTGAACATTGTCGTGGATGCGTTTGCAGGGCAGAACGACTGGAGCAGCAGCCTTCTCCTTAGTTTTTCCACCATTACCGCATGGATCGCCGTAGCCGGCGCCGTCATGTGGGGCGTTTTGTCCAACAAGATTTCCATCCGCTGGGCATGGTTTATCTCACTGGTCATTACCGGGGTTGCCTGCCTGTTCTGGGGCAGTGCTTCTTCACCGGCAGTATATTTCCTCTGCCTGGCAGTCTCCAGTGTCGGCGGCATGGGCTTCTGCTACATCTGCTCCATGAACGTTATTTCCAACTGGTTCCCGAAGAGGAAAGGCATGGTTATGGGCTGGATCACCATCGGTTTCCCGCTCTCTGCCGCTATTACTTCCGGACTTGTGGGACAGCTTATCGGCCAGGGCGGCCTGCCGAAAGTTTACCATACGTATGCCATCATGGCTTTTATCCTTGCCGTCTTAGTTGCCATCTGTGTACGGGATTATCCGGAACAGCTGGGTGCTTATCCGGATAATAATAAAGCCTTGGGAAGCGAAGAAGCCAAGAAGGAGCTGGAACAGGGCCTGATCTACATGAAGACCTCCAGTTGGACACCGAAAAAACTCCTGAGTACCGGAAAGGTGTGGGTTATCGGCATCTCCCTTGGAATCATGGAGTTGTACAGCCTGGGCGTTATGACCAATTTCGTACCGCGCATGATGCAGGCAGGTTATGTATCTGTCGGCTCTGACGGGACCGTATCCCCGGCTCCGATTATTTTCGTCATGCTTGCTGTTGCCGGCATCATGGCATGCTTTGGAAGCGTTGCCTGCGGGATCATGGATTCCAAACTGGGGACGAAGAAAGCCATCCAGATTACGATGGCCGTCGCTATCGCAGCTTTAATCCTGAACCTGATCCCGACTACCGTGACAAAGTTCATCTCCCTGCCGTTTTTGGCAGTCATGCTGGGCGGCGCCGCAAACTATCTGGTATCTTTGACCAATACCATCTGGGGGCGTTATGATTTTCCGGCTGCCTATAAGATCCTCAAACCGATGGTTGCATCGGTAGGTGCCCTGGGCGTTTCCGTTGTCGGCATCATCGGCAGGAACTCCAGCTATGCGATCGCTTATGTTGTACTGGCAATCCTGACCACTATCGCATTGATCATGATCAGCACAGTAGATGATACCCTGATCGGAAGAAATTAATCGCAGACATGAGTTAACCCCTTTGCAAAACGCTGTCCTGATGCGGGAAATCCCGCAGAAGGACGGCGTTTTTTATATGCCTCTTTTCGATACCTCTTCTCCAGATGGCCGCCTCTCCAAATCCCGGCTTAGGGGCATTGCCAAGTAAGATTGTGTCAATAATCTTTCGCAAATTCATTTCCTGCCGCCGGCAATTCGTGGTTACCCGATTTCTGTTTGTGCTTCTGCCTGACGCTGTAGGTCCTGCTCCCATAAATGTTCCATGTTTAGGTATCTCTTTG
>CADBRV010000052.1 GCA_902797185.1 uncultured Lachnospiraceae bacterium | reverse complement strand
TTCCCGGAAGGCGCGATCATTTCCATGCCATTGCACGCGGAAGGGATGGGAAAAGGCAAATCCTTCTGGAGCGGCGTGGTCTCCGGGGCGGTGGAACCGATGGGTGCCGCGCTGATGATCGCGTTTTCCGAGCTGTTTATGCCGGCGATGCCATATCTGCTCAGTTTTGCGGCAGGCGCCATGCTTTATGTCGTTGTGGAGGAACTGATCCCAGAAATGTCCACCGGCGAGCATTCCAACATCGGTGTTATCATGTTTGCGGCAGGATTTACTTTGATGATGGCGCTGGATGTGGCGCTGGGATAAGGAAACTTCAGGCACTCGCTTCGGCGGGTGCCTTTTTCTATTGGGAAGCATGAAGCAACCGTTTTTTTTCTGGATCGGTTTAAGCAGCCGATTCTCTCCTAGATCAGTTTAAGGAGTCTTTTTCCCCACGAAGTCCGTTTTATAGGACAGTACAGGTAGTAGCCTATAGGCAGATAAGAAACAGGTACTGGCTTTTTCATCTATAATGGCAGCCACATTTAGGAAAGTTCCTTTTTGCTGAGGAAAACAAATGTTGAAACCTTATGTGGAAAATGTTCATCGATTTACAGGAATTTTCCGACAGAAGTGGGAAAAGGCTTTATAGAGGATAAAGAAGTATCAGAGGTCATCGCTTTTATTTTAGGGAGGAAATTCATATGAAAAGAAAAGTTGTAATCGCGCTTCTTACCGGCATGGTCATCGCGTCCCTCGCTGCCTGCGGCACCACCACTTCTTCGTCAAGCACTTCATCCGACAATGCACCGGCAGTATCCGCGGAAGCAGAATCTTCCGAGGCCTCCGCGCAGCCGGAAGCTTCCGCGGAGGCAGCTCCTGCAGCAGATGAGGGGACGGATACCTCAAGCACAGTGGATACTTCAGATGCCACAACCAGCCAAAAGGAAGCGCTGGAAGCGGCACAGAACTATTTGAAGCTGAAGGGCTTTTCCTATCAGGGGCTCATCGACCAGCTTTCTTCCGAATATGGCAACCAGTTCTCCGAGGAAGACGCTACGTATGCGGCTGACCACTGCGGGGCTGACTGGAATGAGCAGGCGCTTCGTGCCGCCCAGTCTTATCTGGACCTGAAAGGCTTTTCCTATCAGGGGCTGATTGACCAGCTTTCCTCTGATGCAGGCGACAAGTTCACCGTAGATCAGGCAACTTATGCGGCAGATAACTGCGGGGCCGACTGGAACCAGGAAGCGGTAGAAGCAGGCCAGAGCTATCTGGATCTGAGCAGTTTTTCCAGGCAGGGACTCATCGACCAGCTGACTTCTGACTATGGCGATAAATTCACGGTAGACCAGGCAACCTATGCAGCTGACCAGCTGGGGCTGCAGTAAATTAGATAACCGTGAGCCTATGACGAGATATTTAGAGTGTAAAAGTCTATGTTTTCTACATATAGGAGAAATCCTTAAGATGAGCTGATATGCTATAAAGTGGTCCTCGTACACGCGAGAGGTGTTCCCTATTGCTTTCATAAAATATTTTTAAAAGGAGGATTGTGAAATATGCCGGATACAAATCAGAATAAGAAGCATCTGATCGGAGTCCGGGAGCTTAGGAAGAACTATGCTGATGACGAGGACGCTGTGAGCCTGATTGATATGTACCTGAATTCGGATCATAATATAACAGAGCGCCAGCTCGAGGATACCATCATGGTACTTGATGTAGCGAGCGGACCGGAAACGCCGACATCATGGAATAAATAATATTTTATAGAATCGAGCGTTTCGAGATTAGAATCAAAAACCGCACCTTGCCATTCAGGCAAGGTGCGGTTTCCTTAAAAAGGCGTATTGCCATTTTTCATCTTCTATAGGAGATTCCTTGATTTGCTCACATTTTCAGCATCCGGCAGCGGTTGATGGCAGCGTAAAATTCCTGCTTCCGGGGCATTGCCAGGTTGCCGGGCACTCGCCCGCTTACGCATCCGGCGATGCCTTTTTCCGAGATTTCTTTCCAGCGTTTTTCGACCAGCTTCTGCACAGGAGTTTTCCCGTCCATATCTCCAGATGCCAGTACCAGGAGGGATGCCAGGCATTCGGTCTGTTCGCCGTCCGTAAGCTGCTCGACGCATCGCATATCTACCGTGCCGTGGCCGATCATAAACCCGTCCCTGCCCAGGTTCTTCATCTTGACTTTGCCATTCCTTCCGGCAAATTCCGAGCCGGCAGCAGGGCAGCGTTTCGGATAGCTGGCGGTATAGCTGTCGTTTCGTTTTTTCCCGGAAGGCCCATTTGAATGGCTGGGATTGTCGAGACCTTTTTGCAGGTCGTGGCCGTCCATGTCTTTCGGGTGATTTGAGCCTGCTTGTTCTGCCTGCCCGATTTGAGTTTGTTGCCCTTCCTGACCTGTCTGCATTTCGCATATGTTTGAACTTCTTGTCTGTCCGTCCTGCTCCTCTTCCAGGATTTTCCTTACCCGTTCCGTCACGTCCTTCGGGACATACTGGTCCATCTGGATGATGCGGTCGGATACCTGGAAAAAGGCTCCGGAACTGCCGGCTACCAGGATCGTGGAAACGCCTTTTTCTTCCAGCAGGGGTCGCATGGTCTGGCTATAAGGGATGATGGGCTCTTCTTCCGGAGAGACGATCCTCTGCATCAGGTCATCCCTCACCATGAAGTTGGTGGCGCAGGTATCCTCGTCCATCAGAAGGACTTTCGAGCCGCTTTCCAAAGCTTCTGCCACGGAAGCTGCCTGGGAAGTGCTGCCGCTGGCATCGATGGTGGAAAAACAGCGGGTGTCTTTCCCGTTGGGCAGGTTGCGGATAAACATGGAGATGTCGTCCTTCATGACGCACCTGCCGTCCTCTGCCCGGATTTTCACAGCAGTCCGGTCGGTCATGACAAATTCCCGGCCGTCGCTATCGATGTGGTCATATACGCCGCGCTCCAAAGCCTGGAGCAGGGTGGATTTGCCGTGGTAGCCGCCGCCGATAATCAAAGTGATCCCTTTTGGAATCCCCATCCCGGCGATGGTGCCTGCGTGGGGAAGTTCGATTTCCACTTCATCTTCTTTCGGGGAAGCAAAGCGGATGGCGCCTTTCATAGGGCGCTGGGAAATCCCGCTTTCCCGGGGCAGGATCGAGCCGTTTGCCAGAAAGGCGATGAGCCCCATCTCTTTCATTTTCTGTCGCAGCGCTGCCTGGTCTTCTGCCAGGTCGATGACGTCCTTCACCTGGTCTTTGTCCAGGTTTTTATAAAGCAGGGAGCTTCTTACACATTCCGGCAGGTAATGGAACAGGATTTTCTCCAGTTCCCCGGCCAGCACGGTGCGTCCTGCCGCGGGGAATCCCACCGACAGGCGGAATACCAGGCCTCCCGTTTTCGGGTCGACCTGGCAGGCGCTGCGGTCCAGGATTTCCTGTCCCGGGTTGGAGCAGGAGACCAGCCCGCTTTTGCCGGAGCCGCCGGCTTTGTGGTTGTATTTATCGATTGCTTTATGGAACTTTCGAATCAGGTGGTCCTGCAGGGCAATCCGCTTTTCCGCTGGCCCTTCTTGATAATATTCTTCCGGAAATCCCGCGGTTTTCCCTGCGATGTGGACACTGACAGAAGAGGGCGCCGCAAAGGGGTCGCCCTGCACATGGTCGATGCTTAATTCGTAGTCTCCAAAGTCAAAGCTCCCGGTCAGGTCTTTATACGCAGGGTAGCTTCTATGGTCAATGGAATGGAGCAGGTCCCGAAGTTCCTCCTTGGATCCGTGCTTCCTGCTGATGGGACGCCTTTCCTTTGGGCGTCCATAGCCATGTCCATGTCCGTCATTGTATCTCATAAGATCATTCTTCCTTTCTTATTCGCCCTGCCCATGCCGCTACGAAAAAGCAGCCTGTGTTTGGAGGTGGTGCTCCTGCGTACAATGCTTCATACCGTTTTCCACATTTAAGCCCTTAGGCATTGGAGGCTGTTGCGTGAAAAAATATTACGCCAGTCTCAAACGTCCGCCCTCGAGCGCTGGGTGATATGTCCATACGCAAGATGTATATTAGGGCGCAGGTTCCCATCTATAATAGCAGAAACAGGTATGGAAAGCACAGGAGGAGAGGCCTGTTCTGATATTGAATTTTTATGGTGTAGATTGTCATATTCAGTGGATGAGGGCAAGATGCCAGGTTCGTAAAGATCAGAAATAGTTCAAGGACAAAGAATATAGAATGAGACTGCGAAAAAGTTTGTGCATTTGAAAGCACAAACTGTGATTTTAGAAAAGTTTGTGCATTTGAAAGCATAAACTGTGATTTTTATAGGTTTGTGCTATCCATATAGAAGAGATATCATTTAGGAACAAACGAAGGTGCTAAAATTAGAAAGTTGGTATATAAGAAAGCACATGAGATTTTTTAAGGTAAAGAAGCAGGATCCTGCCGAACTTACAGTCTGGCGAGATCCTGCTTCCTCTATTTTCTGTTTCGTTAGGTGTCGGAAAAAACTTCCGGCCAGCTAATGTTTAGCGGAAATGAAGATTCCCACTGGCCATTGGCAGCCCGGGCAGCCACGGAGAAGTTTTCCCGCTAAATATCGGATGATGGGAGAAACCATGTCCGGGCAGTTGCGGAATGAAAAGAATTTACACCCTCGCCACTCTCTTTATCCCAGATCCTCAAATTCATACCTGTGGATGATGTCATCCTGCAGCTCCTTGCCCAGCTCGATGAAATAAGCGGCGTAGGTGGCTACCCGGACAACCAGGTCGCGGTGTGCCTGCGGATGGATTTGGGCATCCCGCAAGGTTTCGGTGGAAACAATGTTGAACTGCACCAGGAAGCCGCCCAGGTCCATATAGGCACGGATCAGATAGGCGAATTTCTCCAACTTGTCCGGCGTCCGGATGGCATCCGGGTGGATCCGCATGTTCAGGACCTCGCCGTGGCGCAGCTTCGTGTGGTCCAGGCCGGCGATGGAAAGCATCGTGGCGGTGGCGCCGGAAGTGTTTCTGCCCTGGGAAGGCGAAATGCCGCCTTCGGAAATGGGCTGCCCGGCACTTCTTCCGTCCGGGGTTGCCCCCAGCACCATGCCCAGCCCTACATTGGCAGTAACGGCTGCCGCTGCCGCGGTGGAATGCGCACCTTTAAATCCCGGGCCTTCCGAAATGCGGTCGGACACATAGGACAGCACCTGGTTTACCATGCCGTCCACTTCGGGTTCGTTGTTCCCGAATTTCGGATAGCGCAGAAGCAGGCTCTGGATATTTTCGTACCCCTTGAAATTGGCTGCCAGGGCATCCAGAAGCTGCTGCATCGTGATTTTCTTTTCTTCAAAAACGGCTTTCTTGATAGCGATGAGCCCGTCACCGGTATTGGGCGCCCCAGCCATGGACAGGGCGAAAGTGTAATAAGGCTTGGTGCCGCCGTCGATGACGTCTTCCCCGCGCTCTATGCAGCTCGGGAAAAAGGCGGACTGGAACGGGCTGGGCGCGTATTCGGAAAACATCCGCTTGTCGTTATTTTTGATTTCATGGCACAGGGGGATGATATAGTCCACCTGTCTGCAGTAAGCGTCCCAGAGTTCTTCAAAGGAAGAAAAATCTGCCGCGTTGCCGGTGGAAACGCCCAGTTTCTGGCCGGTCATCTTCTGCACGCCGTTATTTAACGCCAGCTCCAGGATGCCGGGCAGGGACAGGATGCCGCCGGGGATGTCATAGGAGAGCCCGGCGACGACCGGGGAAGTACAGCCGGCGATGGAATAATTCCTGGCGTCCTTTTCGGGCAGGCCGTCCAGCTCCAGGTTGGAAATGGTGGTTTTGTCTCCGAGGAATTTCAGCTTCCCGCCATCGTCCCTGGCAACGCCGCAGGCAAAAAGCAGAAATTCCTTCGGGGTGTTGTCCGAGATCCGCACTACTACGTCGTCAGATGCCATGTTGACATTCCGTTCCGCTTCCAGGATCAAATAGGAAAGCTCGTTTACGGCGCAGCTGCCGTCCTCTTTTACGCCTCCGATGGTAAAGGCGCATCCGGAGTTGTTGCCGGCAAATCCGTGGCTGCGTTTTTCACTGTAAACGACGCAGTCGCTGTTGCAGTTTAAAAGCAGCATGGCCAGGTACTGGTAAGCTTCTTCCTGGGTCATGCCGTCGGCACGGCTCTTTTCATAATAAGGCAGCAGGTACTGGTCGATGCGGTGGAAAGTGTTCCCGGTGCCCCAGTTTTCGATCATGATGCAGTAATAGCCAAACCACAGGGACTGGACGGCTTCCCGGAAGCTTTCTGCCGGGAGGCGGGGCACTTTATTGCAGACGTGGGCGATTTCTTCCAGCTCGGCTTTGCGGGCCGGGTCCTTTTCTTCGCCTGCCAGCCTTAGGGCTTCCTGTGCGTAGCGGGCTCCCTGCCTTCCCAGTGCGTCCAGGCAAATGCACATGGCTTCCAGTTCCAAGCGCTGCTTTGGAGAGAGGGGCTGGCGCTTGCCCTGTGCAGAGTGCTGTCCTTCTGGAGTGGAGCCTTGGCGCTGGTTCTGTGCAGAGTGCTGGTCGTCCGGTGTGGAGTCCTGGCGCTGGCCTGAGGCTGCATCCGGGTGCTCCTTTAGAGCATCATCTTCCGCCAGCCGCTCCCGGATCTTTTTCACCATCCTTTCCGTGCCGTATTTTAACAGCAGGCTGTAATCCGGCGAAGAATGGCCAGGGTACTGGTTGTTGCCGCAGTAGGCGCCGCCGCCCAGGATCAGGTCGTCGATGGACTTTGCCCTCTCGCTGGTCACTTCATTCCAGTGGTAACGCAGGCTGCGCTTTTCCCAATAAGGCACTACTTCTTTCAAGACTTTCCGCTCTTCTTCCGTCAGCGGTACGAAGGGGTCTGTCTCCCTGGTGGAAAGCAGGTCCAGCTCGTTTAAAATCCAGTCGCACTGCAGTTCCGGCGAGATAGAGCCGCCACGGATTTTCGAAGTAGGACGCCCGACGATGGTCTCGCCGGGATAAATGTACACGGATTTATGGTCCAGGATATAAGCAAAAGCTTTCGCCCGGCGCATGACGGCGGGTTCGCCTTCGGTGTTTTTATAAGATTCGGTCATCAGCTTGGCGCGTTCCACGCAGATGGACGGACGCACCAGCATTTTTTTCCGCATCTCATGGATGCGGGTATTGTCAAAATGAAATTCCATATTATCCCCCAATCGATATCTTGTTTTACAGACCCGGTCCGGCCCGGCGATGGATGCTGCCCGGCCCGGCGGTTGATGCGGCCAGGTTTGTTACCCCGTTGCGGTTGTACAGAAAAATGGCAGGAGCCGGGCAGGTCGATGCTGCCAGTCAGGAAAGGACGATTCGCCTGGCACCTGGCCGACCGATGCTGCCAGACGGGCGCGGGCAGCAGGCTGAAAGGACCGTTCGTCAGGCGCCTGGCCGGCCGAAAGCCGTAAAAGCTCCAGCCGTCATCCCCCAATCTGTACGTTCAGCCCGGCGTCCCGCAGGCGCTGGGCGTAATCTGCTACGTCTTTTTCTGTCAGCGGTTTGGCGTCTTCCGGCATGGGATAGGGCATGCCCAGCTCCCCGTATTTGACGGAGCCGAACGTATGGAAGGGGATGATGTCCACCCGTTCCACGTTGGGCGCGTTTTTCAGGAGCTGTATCACTTTTTCCTGGTCCTCGGGCTGGTCGTTGCAGCCGGGGATCACTGGAAGCCGTACGATCATGGGCTTTCCGATTTCCGTAAAGTGATGGAAATTGTCTAAAATCCGTTTGTTGGAAACGCCGGTATTTTCGATGTGCTGCTTTTCGTCAATGCCTTTGATGTCGTAAAGCAGGAGGTCCGCTGCGTCCAATGCTTTGAGGCTTTCCTCGGAAAGCGTGTACCCGCAGGTGTCGATGGCGACGCGGATGCCGTTTCCATGGCATTTGGCGATGAGGGCGAGGCAGAAATCCGGAAAGCTGCTGGCTTCCCCGCCTCCGATGGTGAGCCCTCCGCCGGAATGGTCGAAAAACGGCTTCTCCCTTATAATAGAAGAAAAGACTTCGTCCACGCTTTGGAGCTGGGCGGCATACCGCAGGGCGCCGGGCCAGCAGGCTTCGATGCATTTGCCGCACAGGTTGCATTTTCCGCGGTCCAAGACTGCCTTGCCGTCTTCTATTTCCAACGCGCCCTTTGGACAGGCCGGGACACAGGCGCCGCACCCGTTACAGTCATCTGCCAGGTAGCGGAGCTGCTGCTGAAAGGACTGCCCTTCCGGATTGCAGCACCATTTGCAGTGCAGCGGGCAGCCTTTCAGGAAAATTGTGGTACGGATCCCGTAGCCGTCTACGAAGGACCCGTTGACCTTGTTAAAGATGAGTTCTTTCGGTTCCATGTAAAATCCTCCAAAAAAAGGATGCAGGCTCATTTCCAATTTGTGCAGATTCATTATCACCTTATATAAGGCTTTATGTCAAGGAAGGGGAATTATACTTGTTTCGTGAAAAGGTTGCAGGGTTTCGGAATTGGAGAGATACCGGTTTTTTTCATTTATAGCATCTCTTGGAATGAAATGCATGGAATCATGCCTTGCCCAGCTTCCTCATTTAAAATTACTAACTAAAACTTCCCGCACCGAAAAGTGTGTTGATCCTTGAAAACTCAATAATGTAGGCAATAGAAAAGGCATAGGAGCCGGTCCCTTGCAGGACGCCGGCGCGAGCTTGCTCTTTTTCCTTGTGAACTCCCTTTGGCCGGGTATAATAAGGACAAGAAACGCAGGAGGAACAAAGAATGCTGAAACGAGAAGACATGATGGAACTGACCCGCCGGATGAATGTTTCACGGGCCTCCATGGACCGGATTGCCGGCAGCTACATGGATGAGGAAGGGTACAGCGAAGGCACCTTCAATGTAAATTTCCTGAAGCTTTCCGGCAGTGACAAGGCTAAAAACCTCAAAATCGCGCGGTCTGTTTTGTTTGGCGAAACCAACGTGCAGCTGAAGGATTACCGTTTTCCCGGCAGCAGCACCAGGAGCGTCCAGATGCAGAGGCTGCTTTTGCAGCTGCGCCAGTGCAGTTTGAAAAATGACGCCATGATGTTTACCTTTTATGATGAGGCAGCAGCCCATTTCCAGAACTTTGGAAAGCCTTATGAAGTCATGATGTTCCATGGCGTTTACGACATCCCCCGCAAGGGCTCGGACCATGCTTCCCAGGAGGAGTCGGAGGAAGTCTATGACTATCTGGTGGCGGCATTCTGCCCCATGCGGGGCGAGTATGAGCCGGACGAGCCGGTATGCGGGTTCCTTTTCCCTTCCTTTAAGGACCGCAGCGAGGACAGGGACCGCATCTCCGTTTTCCAGAAAGACCCGGCGCGCCCGCATTCGGAGCTGGAGAGGGACATACTGGGGATCCAGATGGGAAAGTAGGCAAATCGGATGGCAGAGAAATTTTTGGGCAGCCTGACTACCTTATGTTATATCCGGCGGGGTGAGGAATTTCTGATGCTCCACCGGGTCAAAAAGAAACACGATGTGAATAAAGGCAAGTGGATCGGCGTGGGCGGCCACTTTGAAAAGGATGAAAGCCCGGATGAATGCCTGCTCCGGGAAGTGAAGGAAGAAACCGGCCTGCACCTGGATTCCTACCAGCTGCGGGGGATCGTGACCTTTGTTTCCGGAAAAGGCGTGACGGAGTACATGTTCCTTTACACGGCGGATGGGTTTACCGGAGAGATGGTCCCTTGTGACGAGGGCGACCTGGCTTGGGTCCCGAAAGACAAAATCAAGGATCTGGAACTTTGGGAAGGGGATCGGATTTTCCTGCGGTTTCTGGCCCAAGACGTCCCGTTTTTCTCCTTGAAACTGGTTTACGATGCGGAGGATAACTTAATGAAAGCGGTACTGGATGGGGAACCATTACCTCTTTCATAGCGTCCAGCTTGGAGAATGGCGGTCTTTCCGGCTGTCAAGCCAAGGCGCCCTGGTGCCACAGATACGGAAAGGCAACTGACGTAGAAACAGGGGCATGATAATAAAAAATTCCCTGAAATCCGGAAGAAGCAGGAGAAATCCTTTGAAATCCGAAAAAGCAGAAAAAAGATAAAGAATGCCGCAATAAGAAAATAAGAATTGGGAGCGTCAGAACCGGAAAAAAGGCAAAATGGAATAATTGATTAAATGTAAAATAAAGAAAATAGCCAGTAAATACGCGGAATAACGCGAAGAAACTGAAAGAAACATATAACTGTTACGATATAATAAAAACAAGCCTTATAAATCTGTTGGAAACCATGCCAGAAAAAACGCACAAAAAACATTAAAAAAGCACCAAAAACCTATCGAAATTTAATAAAAGTCGCAAAAAAGTCCGAATTTGACGGGAATCAAGTTTCCCTGCCAGATCCGGACTTTTTTCATAAACTTTACAAAACCCGGAATTGTAAGTTTACATGCCCTTGCTACAATCCCAATCGAACGTGAAGTTCAGAGACCTTTGAAACACAAGAGGAAAAGGAGATTATGAAATGAAAAAATCAAAAATGCTTGTGGCAGCAAGCCTCTGTGCTGCTTCCATGATGGTCCTGGCATCCTGCGGATCTTCTGCATCCACGGATAACAGTGCGTCTGGTTCTTCTGCAGATACTTCTGCGGCAGCCACTGAGTCTGGCGCAGACGGAAGCTCATCTGACGCAGCAGCATCCAAGTCTACCGGAAGCGCTGATTTCGATTCTTCCAGCGACATCTCGGTTATTTCCCGTGAGGATGGTTCCGGTACCAGGGGCGCTTTTGTCGAGCTGACTGGCGTACAGGAAGAAAAAGACGGAGAAAAGGTCGACATGACTACAGAAGACGCACAGATCGCCAACGAGACCGCCATCGTCCTGACCGATGTTGCAAACGATGATTATGCAATTGGCTACATTTCCCTGGGCTCCCTGGATGATACCGTAAAAGCACTGAACGTGGATGGTGCAGAACCGACCGCAGACGCGATCAAGTCCGGCGATTACACACTGGCAAGGCCGTTCAACATCGCTACCATGGAAGGCGCTGACAACGAAGTAGCTACCGACTTCATCAACTACATCTTCAGCGAAGATGGACAGAAGATCGTAGAAGATAACGGTTACATCGCAGTTGATACCAAAGATTACACCAGCACCCAGCCGTCCGGCAAGTGCGTTGTAGGTGGTTCTTCTTCCGTATCCCCGCTGATGGAGAAACTGATCGAAGCTTACAAAGACGTGAACCCGAACGCAGACATCGAACTGCAGACCACAGACTCTACCACAGGCATGAGCTCCTGCGCAGACGGCACCTATGACATCGGCATGGCTTCCCGCGAACTGACCGATGATGAAAAGGCTGAGGGCCTTACCCCGCAGGTAATCGCTACCGATGGTATCGCAGTCATCGTTAACAAGAACAATCCTCTTACCAACATCTCCAAAGACCAGCTGAAGCAGATCTACACTGGCGACATCACAACTTGGGATGAAGTAGACCAGTAATCTGAACCGCAGTAAGAATGGATTAAGAATCGCTGCTTCCGATATGGGGCAGCGATTCTTTGCCCATGTAAATTGCCTGGGCAGGGTTTTCATAGGATTTCCTTTTGTACCCGGATGAGCTGCAAGCATTTTTGATAAAAAACATTTCCCTTAAAGATATTTAAGAACAAGCTGTTTACAAACAAGCTACCTATAAAAAAGCTTAGGAACAAGTCCCTTAGGCAGGCTGCTTAAGGGACTTGGGAATGAGCGGATTAAGAATAAGAAAGAGAAAGGAAAAGACTATGAAGGAAAAGGTCATGAAGGGAGTCTTCCTGGCAGCAGCCTGTGTTTCCATCGCAGCAGTTGCCTTGATTTGCGTCTTCCTTTTCGCCGGCGGGTTCCCCGCATTCCAGAAGATCGGGGTTGTTAAATTCCTGACAGGCACCATGTGGAAACCAAATAACGATTTTTACGGCATCCTGCCGATGATCGAGGGCAGCCTTTACATCACCGGGCTGGCAGTACTCTTCGGCGTACCGGTTGGCGTTTTGACAGCGGCATTTTTGGTATTCTACTGCCCGAAGCCGATTTACAGGCCGCTGAAAGCAGCCACCGACCTTCTGGCAGGCATCCCGTCCGTTGTATATGGTTTCTTCGGCATGGTTGTGCTGGTGCCGATTGTCCGCGGATGGGGCAAATCCCTTGCCAAGGTTACTGATATTTCCGCCGGAAACGGCAGCTGTATCCTGACCGCGTCCCTGATCCTGGGCATGATGATCCTGCCTTCCATCATCGGCGTAACCGAAAGCTCCCTGCGTGCAGTACCGACCCAGTATTATGAAGGCTCTGTCGCTCTGGGCGCTACCCATGAGAGGGCTATTTTCCGCACCGTCTTTCCGGCAGCTTCCTCCGGCGTATGGGCCGGCATCGTCCTGGGCATCGGCCGTGCAGTCGGCGAGACCATGGCAGTCGTTATGATCGCCGGCAACCAGACCAGGCTTACATCAAATATTTTCAAGGGCATCCGTACATTGACGACGAACATCGTCATTGAGATGGGCTATGCTACCGGGCTCCACCGCCAGGCTTTGATTGCTACCGGAGTAGTCCTGTTCATCTTCGTCCTGATCATCAACATTGTCCTTACCATTCTGAAGGAGAGAGGAAAGAAGGTGGCATAAATGATAGCAGTCGAGAATAACAACGTAAAAAGCCCTGTAAGGAAACAGAAGAAGGAAAGGCACATCGGCTCTGCAGTCATGCGCGCCCTGGTCTGGATCGCATGTATTGTAACCTTTGCCGTCCTAATCTTCCTGATTGCGTATATCCTGGTAAAGGGCATCCCGCATATTAAACCGTCCCTGTTTGCACTGCACTATACTTCGGAGAATGCCTCTGTCGTTCCCGCGTTGATCAACACGATCATCATGGTCGGCTTGTCCCTGGTAATCGCGGTACCGATCGGTATTTTCTCCGCTATCTTCCTGGTGGAATATACGGCAAAAGAAAACAAGTTCATCAAGCTGATCCGTCTTACCACAGAAACCCTTTCCGGCATCCCGTCCATCATCTTCGGCTTGTTTGGCATGCTGTTCTTCGTAGGTTTCTTAAACTTCGGGTTCTCCCTGCTGGCCGGCGCGTTTACCATGGCGCTGATGATCCTTCCTTTGATCATGCGTACCACCGAGGAAGCCCTCCGTGCTGTACCGGACAGCTACAGGGAGGCATCTTTTGGTCTTGGGGCAGGGAAGCTGCGTACGATTTTCCGTGTCGTGCTTCCTACCGCCGTCCCGGGCATCCTGGCCGGCATTGTGTTGTCCATCGGGCGTATCGTAGGTGAGACAGCAGCCCTGATGTATACCGCAGGTACCGTGGCCGGCGTACCGTCCAGCGTCATGGGATCCGGACGTACCCTTGCCCTCCATATGTATGTGCTTTCTTCCGAAGGCCTTTACATGGACCAGGCTTACGCCACCGCGGTCATCCTCCTTGCCCTTGTTATTGTAATTAATGAAATTTCCAACGCCATCGCAAAGCGTCTGCAGAAAGTTTGAGTGAGAGGTATAAGTCGATTATGGAATCAAAAATCAGCATTAAAAATATGGATCTCTATTACGGAGACTTTCATGCGATTAAAGATGCAAGCCTGGAAATCCTTCCGAATAAGATTACGGCTTTTATCGGGCCCAGCGGCTGCGGTAAATCCACCGTGCTCAAATCCTTAAACAGGATGAACGACCTGGTCGATGGCTGCAGGATCACCGGCACCATCGCGCTGGACGGCGAAGACATTTATGCCAGCGGCTACGATGTCAACCTGCTCCGGAAAAGGGTGGGCATGGTATTCCAGAGGCCGAACCCGTTCCCGATGAGCATCTATGACAACATCGCTTACGGCCCCAGGACCCATGGCATCAAGGCAAAGGCAAAGCTGGATGACATCGTGGAGAAGACCCTTCGTGAGGCGGCCATCTGGGATGAGTGTAAAGATAACCTGAAAAAGAGCGCATTGTCCATGTCCGGCGGGCAGCAGCAGAGGCTCTGCATCGCCAGGGCCCTGGCGGTAGAGCCGGAAGTGCTGCTGATGGACGAACCCACCAGCGCCCTGGACCCGATTTCCACTTCCAAGATCGAAGATCTGGCAATGGACCTGAAGAAAAACTACACCATCGTCATTGTTACCCATAACATGCAGCAGGCAGTGCGTATCTCCGATTACACGGCATTCTTCCTCCTTGGGGAAGTGGTCGAGTATAACGAGACCGAGAAACTGTTCAGCATCCCGGCAGACAAGCGTACCGAAGATTATATCACCGGACGTTTCGGCTGATGGAACCTGTGTGCCTGTTTGGAAAGCATTTCGGAACAGGAGGATATCCGGAGGTTTTTCCCGGAATATTTGCTTCGTATGTGCTTCGCCAGAAAGACACTATGCTGTATGTAAAATGGCTGACAGGAAATTTCCTGTATGCCTGTAAGCAATGAGGATAGGAGAAAATAATGAGAAAAGAATTCCAAAATGAACTGTCTGATTTGAACAGGCTTTTGAATGACATGGGGGAACTGTGCACCAATTCCATCCGCCAGGCGGCAAAAGCTTTGGAGACAGGAGACCTGGCAACTGCGCAGACTATTATTGATTCCGATACTGATATCAATGAAGCAGAAAGCAATATCGAGAACTTGTGCCTGAAGCTCCTGCTGGAGCAGCAGCCGGTGGCTAAGGACCTGCGCCAGATTTCCGCTGCTTTGAAGATGATTACCGACCTGGAGAGGATCGGCGACGAGGCTTCCGATATCGCGGAAATCATCACTTCCACCCATATGCCGCCTACGGAATTCCCGGGAATCACCAGGATGTCCAAGATCTGCATGGAGATGGTTCGTGACAGCGTCAAGGCATTTTCCGACAGGGACTTGATCCTTGCCAGGACCGTGCAGAAGAGGGACGACGAAGTGGACGACCTCTTTAATCAGAACCGCAACGCCCTTCTGGAGGCAGCAAAGACTGGTACTGAGATCAGCCCGACCAAGGCTGTGGACCTGATCATGATTGTGAAATACCTGGAGCGTATCGCGGACCATGCCGTGAATGTAGGAGAATGGGTTGAATTTTCGATCACCGGCGTCCATAATGGATGAGAGAGAGAAAGGGGAATCGAAAAAATGAGCCTGATCTTCTGTGTCGAGGACGACGGCAGCATCCGTGACCTGGTCTGCTATACATTGGAAAAATCTGGATTTGAGGCGCAGGGGTTTCACGATGGCGCGGCTTTCTTCCATGCCTTGGAGGAGGGAAATATTCCGGACCTCCTGCTTTTGGACATCATGCTCCCGGGAATGGACGGGAACAAGATTTTAAAGAAGCTGCGTTCCGATATCCACTATAAAAATCTCCCGGTCATCATGCTGACAGCAAAAGGGACAGAGTATGACAAAGTCACCGCCCTGGATATGGGCGCGGACGATTATGTCACGAAACCCTTTGGCATGATGGAGCTTCTTTCCAGGATCCGCGCTGTGCTGCGCCGTTATGAAAAGACGGAGACGGACGAGGGCGAATACCATTGCGGGAAGATCGTGCTGAAGGATGCGAAGCGGGAAGTCAGCGTAGGCGGCAAGGATGTCAACCTGACTTACAAGGAATATGAACTTTTAAAGATCATGATGCAGCATCCGGAAATCGTATTTAGCAGGGACCAGCTGCTGAACGCAGTCTGGGGTTTTGATTATGACGGCGAGTCCAGGACGCTGGATGTCCACATCGGCACCCTCCGCCAGAAGCTTGGCAAGGAAGGCAGCCGGATTGAGACCGTGCGCGGTGTCGGCTATCGTCTGCGGGAAGCAGTATGAGAAAACGGATACAAAGAGCAATTATTTTAGGGATCGTATTGGCGCTTCTGGCGTCCTATGCGGTCCTTATTCTTTTTCAGTACAGCCAGTCTACAGCATTAATCAAAAATGAGCTGAAGCAGGAAGCGGAATATATCTCCGAGGCCATTGAAAACGAAGGCGAAAGGTATTTAGACGGCCTTAGCAAAGGGGATGGGAAAACCCGGATCACGCTGGTGGCGGAAGACGGGACCGTTTTGTTTGATACCAACAGTGATTCCGCGAAAATGGAAAACCACAGCAACCGGCCGGAGATTATCCAGGCAGAAAAGGACGGTTCCGGGACCGACATCCGCCGTTCCAACAGCCTCAATGAGGAAATGATTTACTACGCCCTGGAGATGCCGGACGGAAGGGTGCTGCGTCTTGCCAGGACCGCAAACACGGCTTTGGTCCAGGCACTTTATGCCCTGCCTCCTATGGGCATTACGTTTGCGCTCCTTTTCCTCATCGCCGTGCTGCTATCCAGGCGGGTTTCCAAGAAGCTGGTGGACCCTATCAACCATATCGACCTGGAAAACCCGTTGGAAAATGATACCTACGAAGAGCTGGGGCTCCTGCTGCAGAGGATCGACGAGGAAAACCGGCAGAAGGAAGAAGCCCAGAACATGCGGCAGGAATTTTCCGCCAATGTGTCCCACGAATTAAAGACGCCGCTGACTTCCATCTCCGGGTACGCCGAAATCCTCAAGGAAGGGCTGGTACCGGAGAAAGACGTTCCGGCTACGGCGAACTATATTTATAAGGAAGCCCGGCGGCTTATGGCTTTGATTGAGGATATCATGCGCCTGTCCAAGCTGGATGAAGGCGCGGTGGGCGCCCAGAAGGAAGAAGTGGATTTGTACACGATGGTGCTGGATATCAGTACCAGGCTGGAGCAGCTGGCGCAGCAGCAGAATATCAAGATCAGCGTCAGCGGGGAAAATGTCACCGTTTTCGGCATCCGGCATGTGCTGGATGAAATGATTTACAATATCTGCCAGAATGCGGTCAAATATAACAAACCGGGCGGCTCGGTCAATGTCTGGGTGGGCAATACGCCCCAGGGTCCGAAGGTCCTGGTACAGGATACGGGCATTGGCATCCCCCAGGATGAGACCCAGCGGATTTTCGAACGTTTCTACCGGGTGGACAAGAGCCATTCCAAGGAAACCGGCGGTACAGGCCTTGGGCTTTCCATCGTAAAACACGGGGCAGAGCTGCACCATGCCAAAGTCACCGTGAAGAGCAAGGTAGGCATCGGCACCCAGATGGCGCTCCAGTTCCCGACGGAGGAGGAAGCCCTCCTGGAAGAACAGAAGGAAGAAGAAAAGCGCCAGAAAGAAGAAGAAGCACAGCAGAAGCGGGAAGAAGCCGCCGCCGCGCAGGAACAGGAAGAGCTGGATGAAACCATCCAGGAAGATACGGACGGGAAGGGCTCTGACGGCAAAGGCGGGAAAGCCCAGGACAAGGACGGCAAAGGCAAGGAGAAAGAGGACAAGAAGGGCAAAGACAAGAAGAAAAAAGGGAAGAAGAAATAAATAAGAAAGAAATTCCCAGAACCTGTTGACCTTTTAAAAAGCTTGTGTTATAGTACAAATAGAACAGAAAGAAATGAAGCGCTATATCCTGTATAAGGAACGGCAGCGGCATTTCATCAGGCCGGGGACGGCGGGCAGCGCATAGCCGTCCGCCGTTTTTTAGCCGTCTGTTTTCTTTCATCACTGCAGGGTGATGGATGGCTGTGCCAGCATGCAGCGCATGCATCCTTTGACATGGCTTTTTATACATCGGGAAAGGAGGCTCGGGTGTGATGTCTGGAAAGAGAGATTATTATGAAGTGCTTGGCGTAAGCCGTGACGCGGATGAAGCGGCGATCCGGAAAGCCTATCACAAACTGGCAAAGAAATACCATCCGGATACGAACAAAAGCCCGGATGCTGCTGATAAATTTAAGGAAGTAACCGAAGCTTACGAGGTTTTGAGCGATAAAGAGAAAAGAAAACAGTACGACCAGTTCGGTTTTGCCGGAGACGGCCAGGGCGCAGACTGGAACGGGCAGGGCCCCTTCAGCGGGTTTGGCGGTTTTGGCAATGCCGGCGGGAATGGCAATACCCAGTATCGTGAATTCCATTTTACAAATGGGGACGCGGCCGGGTTTGACGATATCCTGAAGAACATGTTCGGCGGAGGCTTCTCAGGAGGGTTTACCTCCGGAGGGACCGATGGCTTTTCGAATTTTAACAGCTCCGGCAGCGGCAGGAGTTACAACCGCGGCGGACGCAGCGGATTCCATACCTACAGCGGGTTTGGAGGAAATGCCGGCCAGACAGGCCCAGTGAAAGGGCAGGACGTGACCGCCAAAATCACGGTGCCTTTTATGGACGCTTACCGTGGCGGGGAGCGGGTCGTACGGCTCAAAAATGCCAGCGGCCATATGCAGTCCTATAAGGTGCATATCCCTGCCGGCATCGAGAGCGGCAAGAAGATCCGTCTCAGCGGCCAGGGCGGTCCGGGCATCCGGGGCGGCGCCGCCGGCGACTTGTACCTGGAAGTAACGGTGGCAGACCAGCCCGGATTTACCAGGAAGGGAATGGATGTTTATTCCGCTGTGAAGGTGCCGTTTTCCACGGCTGCCCTTGGCGGGGAAGCCACCGTCCAGACTTTGGACGGGAATGTCCGCTGCAAGATCCGTGAGGGTACCCAGTCCGGTTCCAAGATCCGGCTGCGTGGAAAAGGGATGCCTTCCATGAAGCATCCGACAGAAAAAGGCGACCTCTATGTGACCGTGGAGATCGAAGTGCCGCGCCACCTGAATGAAGAAGCAAAACGCAAACTCAGGGAGTTTGAAAACGCCCAGAGAGGCGTGACGGTATAATTGCGGCATAGCAGGATAAATGTGTTGTGATGCAGAAACATGCCATGCCGGCACAAATGCTGCATGGCGGTATCTGTATGGTGTGCCGGCATGCTGCATGGCATGCCTGTATAGACGCGAAGCGGCAGCATAAGCCTATTCTAAATTGGAATGGGAAAGGGAAGGTAATAAGCAAATCCGAATGTCTTGGTAATGCAAGACAGGACAAGGAATAGATGGCAGGTCCAGCAGGAATCCCTTGGCACCGGCAGGAAACTTCCGTTTTTCCCCAGATGCTTCTGGGATTATTGCAGAAGTTTCCCGGATTTTTGAAGAAGTTCCCTGGACTCCTGCAGAAGGCCTTGCACTTTATTACAGAAGTTTTCCTTGGAAAAGGCCGGAGGCAGCCTCTCCTGGGGATTTCGATTGGGCAGGAAACTGCCTCTATAATATTCTGAATCATTTATAAGAAGCTCCTATTTACAATCACAGGATTGTAAATAGGAGCTTTTTTTTCTGTAAAAGGGCGGCTTTCATACGAATATAATGAAATTAAGCAATTACATAGCAGGCAAATTACTTGTTTGGAAAATGGAAAGGAGAGGTTCATTTGGGCAGGACGTTTGATGCGGAAGAGCTGCTGGGACGTTGGGAAGACCAGAGGGAGATTAAAAACCTGATGGGCCGCATGTCCCAGGATTATACCCTGAAAAAAGAGGGCGGCATGTTCTCCAAATATTGGAGCAGCCGGGATGACGTGTGCTTGGGGATTAATACGGGCTGGTTTACCGGGCCAGAGCATGTAAAGGAATACTATGCGGGCCAGGCAGAGCGGATCCGTCTGGAAAGCAGCGTGATCGCGAAAGCTTTTCCGAAGAATTTTGAGGGAAAAACGGAAGAAGAATTGTATGGCGTCGGCATGATGACATACCGACCGGTGGATACGCCGGTGATCGAGCTGGCAGAAGATGGGAAAACAGCGAAGGGGCTCTGGTGCATCCGCGGCTCCTATTCCATCCTGACGCCGGGCGGCCCCCAGGGCATCTGGGAATGGGGCTGGTTTGCCGTGGACTTCATCCGGGAGGATGAGAAATGGAGGATCTGGCACATGCAGTACCTGCGGGAGATTGACCGCCCCTGCGGAAACCAGTGGACCGGGCCGTGGCATACCTATGAAGAACGCCCGGAATTCGCCGCCATGAAGGATTATCAGGAAGTGCAGCCCAATCAGCCCTGTACTTTGAGGGAAACTTATTCCGCGGAGCGGCCGTTTGCGCCAAGCCCCAGGGTACCGGAACCGTATGGGACGTTCGCGGATACGTTCAGCTATGGCATTTGAGGGGAGGCGCGCGATGAAAAAAGAGTTTACCGATGAAGAAAAAGTGCTGCGCCTTTGGGACGTGGAAGAAGTGCGGAAGGTTTTAAACCGCCACAGCTACTATTTTTCCAATGAGCAGCGGGAAGAAGAGCTGGATGCCCTCTGGGTAAAAGAGCCGGAAAACCAGAAGACAGCAGCTTTTGGCGTGAACACCGGTTATTATGTCGGGATGGAGGAAATCCGGAAATTCTATGTGGACTACCGACGGAAGCAGCGCATGGAAGTGCTGGAAAAATACCATGAGGCCAAAGGGACTCCGCTGGATGACGAACACCTCGGGCTTGGCTGCGCGGCAATGCACACCGCCACGACGCCTCTGGTTTATATCGCGGAAGACGGGAAGACTGCCCAGTTCCAGGGATACCAGGCTGGGTTCCAGAGCATGGGGAAACCGGATGGGACGGCAGACAGCTTTATGGAGCTGGGCCTGATCCACTGCGATTTGATTCGCGAAAAAGACGGTTGGAAGATCTGGCATCTGGAGCTGGAGCGGGACCATACCTTTCCCGTTGGCGAGAACTATGCGGCAAAAGAGGCGGACCCGTCCTGGCCGGACCCGCTATCGGCAGATTTTGGCGAGCCCACGGACAAGCGTACCGTGTACGATCCTTTCTTTGGATGGGAATACATGTTCCAGGATATGCCGCGCCCCTATGAAACCATGACGGACGAGCGCAGCTACGGGCCGGAGGGCAATTTGGGCAAGCCTTACTATATCAGGGATCCCCGTTAGGAGGTGGGAAGATGAAGAAAAAATTAAGTTTTAAACAGCGCCTCCACAACGCCATCGGCAGCCAGACCGTGGAGGAATACAAAGCGCGCCATGCCTATCTGCACGGCGTAGGCTATTCCCGGGAAGAATGGGACTATATGTGGCTGAAGAGCAAAAATACCACCTGGGCCCACCAGTTCGGGCGGATGGTAGGCTACGACGAGGTTTACCTGAACAGCGTGGGGCATATGGACAATATGTGCTGCCATGCTTATGGGGAGACCATCCGCCACTTCCCCCAGTACATGGGGCATGACATCCGTTCTTCAGGCAGCAGCGGCCTGCATGTGCTGGCCAGCGACGTGATCGAGGTGGCGGAAGACGGGAAAAGCGCCAGGGCATCTTACCTTACGCCCGGCACGCTGACAGGGCCGGTAGGTTTCGACAACGTGCACCGCAGCGGCGTCTGGCTCTGGGAGCGTTATGGCTCGGAATTCGCTTATGTGGACGGAAAATGGCAGTGGTTCCATGAGCAGGTATGCCCGGATCTGGCGGGTGACTACGATACCGGCAACTGGGCCCACAACCGCTACCTTGATTTTATTGAAAATGACTGCACGGTAGGGGAACTGGGAGGACGGCCTGCCCAGCTGACAGAGCCGGGGCTGTTCCACCGGGATTATACGATCGTGCAGACCGTGCAGGATACGGTGCCGGCGCCGGATCCCTATACCACGTTAAAGGACGTGCCGGATGACAAGTCCTATTCGCCGGGACGCTGGGACCCTACGGACCATGTATTGGTAGAGGTAAAGGAAAAAGCTGTGGCAAACTTTGACGCCCAGATGGCAGACAACCCCTTCGGCAAGATCCGGGAAGGGGATGAATAAAGGAAAACTAAGCCAGGGATTTTGCAGGTTCCGGCGGGATGGCTTTATACGTCCCGCCGGAATTTGTGGTTAGAGGGTCCAATCAGCCACGAGAGAACGGAACATATCCGGTGAGCCATGCTGCAAAATGCGTATTAAGTGCGCGGGCATAGTTCTCTTTTTTTCCTGAATCATAGGCTTATAAAACAGGATTGGAATTCATGCAATTCATCTTTATCCTGTCTTTTTTTCTGGTTTCCAGGCCGCTATAATGGAAACAGATGAGAAGAGATAGGCAAACCTAACGGATGATTTGCCGGATGGGGAGCGGTGAGAGATGACATTAAAAGAAGCCATGGCACTTCGGCACACTGTCCGCAAGTATGAGGATGAGCCGCTGAGGAAAAGCGAAGCGGGCCAGTTAAACGAAAGGATCCGGCTGGATAATGACGCGTTTGGCTTGTCCATGAAGCTGGTCTGCGGCGAGGAAGGGGTTATTGGCGGCATCTGGAAATTATTTCCGGCAAAAGGCGTCTGCAATTACATAATTTTGGCAGGCGAACCTTCCGACCGGCTGGGAGAGCGGGTCGGCATGGCCAGCGCGGATTTGATGCTGTATGCCCAGACCATAGGCCTCAACAGCTGGTGGGTTGGCGGCACTTACAGCCGTAGGAAAGTCCAGAAGCAGGTGGGAGCGGAAAAACTTTTCGGAATCCTTGTTGTAGGGCATGGGATGACCCAGGGCGTACCCCATCGGTCCAAGCGCCCGGAGCAGGTCTCACCGGAATACCTGGATTCGCCGGGCTGGTTCCAGGAAGGGGTCAAAGCTTCCCTTCTGGCGCCTACTGCCATGAACCGTCAGAATTATGTCATCCTGCGCCGCGGAAATAAAGTGAAGGTCACCTATGGCGAAGGGATCCTCAGCGGCGTGGACCAGGGCATTGTCAAATACCATTTCTGGCTGGGCGCCGGTCCCGGGAATTTTGAATTTGAGGATACGGACCCACAGCTTCTGGATGCGGTCCCCAAGTCGGAGTATTTATTTGAAAAGTTCTACACAGACCCCCATATCCTGGATAAGCCGGAAGAAGTACCGGAGATTGAAGAAAAGAGTAACTTCGAACCGGGCAAAGAAGAAAATTCTGGAAACAGCGGAGAACCACGGATCCAGGATGAATCTGAGACGAGGAAACCTAGTCCGGAGCAGGGCTAAAATTGAACTTTTACATTCTCTCTTTCTTCGCTGGTAATTTCAAACATCGGCTGGGTTTCATAGTGGAATATAGCAGCCACGATGTTGGAGGGGAACATTTCCACTTTGTTGTTCAGCCGTTTGACCACGGCGTTGTAATATTTCCTGGAATTGGCGATGTCTTCCTCGATGCGCCGCAGCTGCTCCATCAGGTCGTTGTAATTCTGGTTTGCCTTCAGGTCCGGGTAAGATTCGGACAGGGCAAAGATAGAGCGAAGGGAAGAAGTCAGCTGGTTTTCCCCTTCCAGTTTCTCGGAAGTGGAGCCTGCCGACTCGATCCTGGAACGGGCATCGATGACTTTCTGCAAAGTGGACTGCTCATAGTTTGAAGCGCCTTTAATCGTTTCCACCAGGTTGGGAATCAGGTCAAACCGTTTCTTTAAATACACATCCATGGTGGCATATGCTTCTTTGCAGGTATTTGTAAGCTTTACGAAGCTGTTGTAGCAGCTGGCGAACCAGATCAAAATTATGGCGATGATGATGGCTGCCAGGACGCCGACGAAGATTCCGATCCTCATAAAAAGTCCCTCCTTATTGTTCTGAAAAGATTATTTTCTCCTCACGATCTTTAACGAAATTTTTCCGCTTTCTTTTATTTTCAATATTTGATATCCTTTTGCGCTCAGGCAAAATAGGAAAAAGATGTTTTCTGCCGGTCGTCAGGCGATGTTTTTTGCCGGTCGTCAGGCGATGTCTTCTGCCGGTCGTCAGGCGATGTTTTCTGCCTGCCGTGGGGTGATACTTTCTGCCTGCCGTTTGTAATAAGCCATCACCAGGAGCCGCCGCCCCCGCCGCCGCCCCCGCCGCCGGTGAAGCCGCCTCCGGAGATGCCGCCGGAGAAGCCACCGCCCTGCGATTCTGCAACGGAAACTTTGTCGGCCGCAATCTGCAAAGCGATCTGGCTGGAAATGCTGTTGAACTGCCCGGAGAGGAAGATGATGTCCATCGGGGCATAGGGATCAAGCGGGACGTACCAGGATGGCGGCGGTACCGCGATGTTCTTAAAGTTCTGTCCCCAATTTTTCACCAGTCCGAAGACATAAGCATAAGGCAGGATCCGGTAATAATAGTCCGGGTCCTGGCGCAGCAGCTCGTTTAACCGGTCTGCTTCCGCTGCCTCGATAAAAGTGCGGAAGCCCCGGATTTTGCCCAGAAGCCGGGCGCCGTACGGCGACCTCTGGAGGCAGTTCCCGCTGAATAATGGCGCCGTCAGTGCAAATAATGCAAAACTTATGGTGGGCAGGTATGCCAGCAGGAAGCCGCCTTGCGGGAAGTACATCATGAGCCAGAAGAGCACAAGGAGCACCACTGTCAGGAAATAATACAGGATGCCCAGTATGACCTCCCCGGCTTTCCATTTGGCGGTTTTCGCAAAGCGGGATTTTTCGATGGCGTTGCTGAACAAGTACAGGAAAAGGGCATAGAACCCGGTGGCACACACGAAAAGGATGGGCACTACGATAAAAACAGAAAACTGGCTGGCGGGCCGGCAGAGGGCGCATGCCACGATAGCGATCAGGATGCCCAGCTGCATGCCCAGCATAACACGGGCTGCCACCTGGGAATGCCTGTTGTAAAGCCGCTGGCTGTGCGTTTTCTTTGCCTTGAATTCACTGGTGACCATGTCCTTCATGGTCTTGTACTGGTCATAGAAGGAGTCCTTGCACTGGCCAAGGAGCACCCGGGTCCCCTCGGGTTTGTCTTTTGCGTCATCCCCGAACAGAAATTCAAAATACTGCTTGACGTAGCGGTTTTCCGACTCCGGCGGGTCCTGCTTTTTCATAAAAGCGTAGTCGGTGTCGCCTTTTTTCTTATGTTTCGATCCTTTTCCTTTGCTATCTCCGCATTCTTCAATCTGGATATAGCCTTTGGCTGCCAGGTCGAAAAGCAGCGCCGTAATGTCCTTTTCATCGCAGGAGTCATCCCAGGCATAGCCGATTTCCGGCGGGGAAAGGTTGTCCGGCGGGTAAAATTCCACGGTTTCTACAGTGTCTGCCCGGCCCTTCCTGGCAAACGAAAACAGAAGCACCATCAGCACAAATCCACCCAAGGAGAAAAGGATGGGCAGGATGAGGTAAATGCGGAAAGATGCCTTTATTCCTTCCCAGTAAGTGCCGTTTATTTTTTCGCGGATCGTCGCGCCGACATTGTATGGGAGGTTCGACGCGGTAAAGGCAAGGGTATGGTTTTCCGGTGAAATATCCCAGCTGCCGTAATCATTGCTGGTGCTGTAGTAGCTCCCGCTGTAGGTCTCGATCCCGTCCATGTCAAAATCCTCCGGGAAGGAAACCCTTACCGATGCCTGTTCCACGTCAGTGGACCAGCTGGTGGGGAAAATATCCAGATACAGCTCGTCCGTATCCGGATCCGAATCTTTATAATACTGCAGGGTATAGTGGATGACATAAGTCTTGGGACCGGTCACGGTCTCATCGGAAGAACCGATGCGGATGACTTTGTTCCCTTCCGAAGTGGAAAGGCTGTAATCGTCATCTTCCACAGAAATATCTTTGACCTGGTAGTCGCTGCTAAGAGGGATATACCGGTAAATGCCATGGCGGGGTGTGGAAAAATCCACCGAAATGGTTTCGGTATACGTACAGACATGGTCTTTGCCCACCGTGATGTCCACATCGTAGGAAGTGGTGGTGTAGGCGCTGTCGAAGCCGGCATAGGCCTTCCGTGGGAACAGAACCGCGCCCGCAAGCAGCAGGACGAGGGCAAAAAGCAGGAAAAGCGCGGAAAAACGGCGCTTTTCTCTGGAAGGGGAAGCACTTTGGATTCGAAAGCCATTCTTCATAGGATCCTGCTCCTTTCTGCCGAGGCATTAAACCATGATATCGCATATGGTTTTCTGATTTTATTGTAAGGGAGACGTGTGGCGAGGTAAAGTAAAGTTTTCTTTACTCCCGTAGTTTGCGTATCAAGATGGACAGACGCCGCATTCCAAATCGTCCATAAGGAGAGCCGTGCCATGAAAGATCACGCTTCGCGTGAAGGCGCGTCCTATGTCATCGCCTTGCCAGGCGAGACGGCGGACGATGCAGCTAGTGCATCGCAAGGAATCCTCCCGCTGAAGCGGGCTCCTCCTTACGATAAATTATAGCAATTTTATGGAGTACGGCGTATAATTATGGTAACCTGTGCTATGTGGGCAAGTGCGCCCTAAGGGCAAGAGGAGAAAAAGATGAAATACGACTATCTGATTGTTGGCAGCGGTCTTTACGGGGCAGTGTTCGCCCAGGAAGCAAAAAAGGCTGGGAAAAAGGTGCTGGTCATCGAACGGCGCCCGCATATTGCCGGCAATGTCTATACGGAGGATATCGAAGGCATCCATGTCCACAAATATGGGGCCCATATTTTCCATACCAATAACGAAGAAGTTTGGAACTATTTAAACCAGTTTGTCCGCTTCAACCGTTTTACCAACAGCCCGGTGGCAAATTACAAAGGGGAGCTTTATTCCCTGCCATTTAACATGTACACCTTCAACCGGATGTGGGGCGTGGTGACGCCGCAGCAGGCAAAGGAAAAGATTGAAGAGCAGAGGAAAGCCGCCGGCATTACCAATCCGAAAAATCTGGAGGAGCAGGCGATTTCCCTTGTGGGGACCGATATCTATGAAAAGCTGGTAAAGGGCTATACGGAAAAGCAATGGGGAAGGGACTGCAAGGACCTGCCTGCCTTTATTATCAAGAGGCTTCCGGTGCGCTTTACTTTTGACAATAATTATTTTAACGCGCTGTATCAGGGGATCCCCATCGGAGGTTATACCAAACTGGTGGAGCGCCTTATGGATGGTATCGAAGTAAAGCTGGGCGAGGATTACCTGGAAGACCGGGAAGGCTTTGACAGGCTGGCGGAGAGGGTCATTTATACAGGCCCTATCGACTCGTTCTTCGGGTGCTGCCTGGGGCACCTGGAATATCGCTCCGTGCGGTTTGACACCCAGGTGCTGGACACGCCCAATTTCCAGGGCAATGCCGCCGTCAATTACACGGACCGGGAGACGCCCTGGACCAGGATCATCGAGCACAAATGGTTTGAGTTCGGGAAAGACGAGGAGGGCAATGACCTTCCGAAGACCGTGATTTCCAGGGAATATTCTTCCGAGTGGAAACCGGGCCAGGAGCCGTACTATCCGGTCAACGATGAGAAGAACGGCACCTTGTTTCAGAAATACCAGGAGCTTGCGGAACAGACGGCGGGCAAAGTCCGTTTTGGCGGCAGGCTTGGGGAATATAAGTATTATGACATGGACCAGGTGGTGGCTGCCGCGCTGTCGGCAGCAAGGCAGGAGCTTTAAGGCTGCGCCGGCCAGATGGCCCAAGAGGGAATGTGGATGAGAAGAGCTTCAGGATATCAGGCGGCTTTCTTATTAGCCATGCTGGGGATGTCGGCAGGGCTTCTGGCAGGCTGCGGGCATACAGGCGGGCAGGAATCTGCCACCGCTTCTTCGCTGACTTCGAAGGTTTTTGCGGTGGAAGAATCCGGCAATGCCATGAGTTCCGGCAATGCGGTTGCTTCCGCGGACGCGGGGGAATCGAAGTCTTCAGAAAAGACAGCGTCTGAAACAGATACAGAAGGGAGCGAAGAAGCATCGGAGGCTGCCTCTTTCCAGGCAGCCGCTTCTTCCGTGACAGCCGGGACTTCCAATACAGGGAAAACCGTCGGAAATGCAGCCGCTGGCAGCGTGGTAAAACCTGCTTCCGGCAGCAGCAGGTCCGGATCTGCCGCTGCCTCTTCTTCCAATACGTCGAAGGGAAGCCTGGCAGGCAGCAGTACTGGAAGCCAGAGCGCAGGAAGACGGTCTTCCGGCAGCCAAGGCCCTACAGGCCAGAGTGGCAGCACTGGGAACAATGGATCCAGTTCCAATAATGGCTCAGGCTCCAGCAATGGCTCCGGCAGCCAGGGAAACAATGGTTCCGGCTCGAATAATGGTTCGAATTCCGGAAGGGATGGGAATAACGGTTCTGGCAGCGGGACGAACCCAAGCACGCCTTCCGGACCGACAGCGTACTCCATGGCGGATATTACCTACTCCTCTGAGACCGACAGCTCCCATGGCAGCGAGGCGGTAGACGCCACCAGCAGCCTGGCAGGGCTTTTTGCCTCCCAGACGGACAGCCTTGCCAATTTCCAGTCGCTGTTTTCCTCCGATTCTTCGTCGGATCTGGTCAGCAGCCTGTTCGGCCAGGTGCAGCAGGCCGGGCTTTCCCAGCTCAGCAAGTCCACCAGGATCCTTTCGGAGCTGTATGATGGCAGCGGCTATATTGTGAATTTTGTTTATTACCAGGAAGGCAATGCTTCCACCGCAAGGTCCTTTGTACTGAAAATGGTACAGGAAAACGGCCAGTGGAAGCTGCAGCTCAATTCCAGTGCCCAGAAGGATATTTCCTCCGTGGAATATTCCGGCGTCAATACCCATACCAATGGCTACTACGCGGCAAGGAATGCCGGAAGGAATGTGGCGACCATGGCGGATGGCAATTACCTATATTCGGGCACGACCAGCGTATACAGCGGCACGACGGCATCGAAAGCCATTATGGCATGGCAGGAAGAAAATGGCGACGTGGTGGTAGGCGTTTGGCTTGCCAACGGCACCTCTTCTGATGTTTCTTACAGCAGCATCTCCCTGTCTTTGACCGATGAGAACCAGGTGCTGTCCGGCTCCTGCGCAATGAGCGTCACCGTGCCGGCCGGGACCGGGAAGATGGTATTTGTCAGGGTGCCGGCAGCGTCCGTTTATACGGGTACAGCCACCTGGAGCTCGCTGACAGGGACGGTTACGGTTTCTTAAAGGACAAAGGCTGATTTCCGATGCCAGATGCCGGCGGTGGACGCGGAGGCGTACGCCGGATGGGGTATGCCAGGCTGCTGATGCCCAGATTATGGATGCCTGATAACAGATGTTGATAACCGGTTTGTACTGGTTTTTATTTGTATTTTGTATGTTTTTGTAAAGGATTTTTTGCGCGGCATGGTTCCAAAGTATGAAAGTACGGGAGCCGGATGCATGCGCCGTCGTTTTGAGCGTTAAATGACAAAGGAAATATAGGATGAGGACAACTTTTGACTGGAGCTCATATATAGACGATCTGAAACAAGGCAAGGAAGGGTCGGAACAGATTCTCTATGAGAAACTGTATCCGATGGTCCATGAAGCGGCACTGTGCCACTGCGGGTACGATGAAAGCAAGGCTTCCTTCCTGGAACAGGAAATCTTTGACCAGATCTTCTCCGATACCAGCGCGATTCCTGATACCTACCAGTTTGATGACTGGGCCAGGCAGAAAGCCGAGACCACCTGCCTAAAGCTCAACCAGTGGAAGGAAGCAGGCAGGGTGATGGATGACCCCGCCCTTCCGGAAGTGACTTCGAAAGACGAAGCCAGCAGGAGGGTCGTTTCGAATGAAAAGGCCATCCTTTCCCGTATTGATTTAAAGAAAAAGGACCTGTTCCAGGTACTTGCTTATATTTTTTATGACATTCCCGGTATCCAGGCGTCCTGCATCCGCCTGCGCCAAGAGGGCTATTCCTTTTCGAAAATCGGGGACATGTTCGGCATTTCCCAGGATGAAGCACATATGCAGGTTACCTATGCCAAGAAGCATGTGAAAGCGGCTGTGCTGGAACTGGAAAAGCATGGGGCAGATTTGTATGGGCTTCCTACCATTACCTGGTTTTACGCGTTATTGAAAAAAGCGGCAGAGATGGAGCGGAAGAGTGCGCCTGCCGACGCGGAAGAAAGCTATAAGCATTACAAGGCCAGGACGACCCCACCGGAAGAGCGGAAGAAGAAGCTGGACAAGGCCTTTTTGGCCGCGACAGAAGAAAATACGGCGGTCCTGGAGCGTATTTTCCAAGAAGAAGAGGCTGCAAAAGCCGGCGCTTCCGGCTCCGGAGACGTGGAGGAAAGCGCGGAAGGTGCGGGAGAAGCCCAGGCATCGGGAGATGCCGGGAAAGCGCTGGAAGATTCAGAAAATGCGGCAGCGTCCGGCAGCGAGCCAGGGGCACTGGAGGATGCGTCAGAGCCTGGCAGTGAGACAGAGGCATCAGAGGATGCGGCAGCGTCTGGCAGTGCTTCCGGATCAACGGAAGAAAATGCAGACGATGGCCTGGAGATGATCGACCTGTTCCCGGATACGGATGAAACTGCATCTGAAACAGGGGAACACGTACCGGGAGAAGACAGCGGTGAACCTGGAAGCGGATCAGAATTCGGAAATGATGCCGGAACTCCTGCGGAATCAGCCGGATCGGAATCTGAGGCTGACGAACCGGAACCAGGGGCTGTGGAACCAGGAGCAGAAGAAGATGGTTTCCAGGAACAGGCTGCGGAAGGCCAGGAGGAGCTTCCGGATATTATCCAGGCAGCAGATGTGCCTTCTTATGAAGGTGCCGCCGAACAGGTGACAATACTGGAAGTTGGCTCGGGTGTAGAGCTTGGCGGGAAGACCCCGTGGGCAGTACCTGCCTCTGAAGCAGATTTTGATAAGGATGCCCTTGCGGGAGAAGTTCGATTCCTGGAGAAGGAAGCGAAGGCTTCTGTCACGGAAGAAAAAACTTCTGAAAAGGAAGAGGCGGATGCCCCTGAAGAGAAAGCGGAAGCTCCTGAGACCGAGAAGGAAGAAGAAAAGCCAGCAGAGGAGCCGGTAGAAAAATCCTCTGAATCGGAAACAGAAGAGACTCCGGAAGAAGAATCTGTAGAAGAGGATTCTGAGCCTGAGGTTGAAGAGGCAACGGAAGAGGAAGCTTCTGAAAGCGAAGGTAAAGAGGAACCGGTAGAGGAAAACGCCGAACCGGAAGAGGTAGAAGAAACATCTGGATCGACGCCGGTGGAAGAACCGATCGAGGAGCCATCCGAACCGGAAGAGACTGCAGAAGAGCCTGAACCTGAGGTTGAGGAAACAAGTGACGAAGTTCCTGAAACTGAAAGTGAAGAAGAGAAACCGGAGGAAGCATCGGTAGAAGAAACCTCTGAGCCAGAGCCAGCGGAAGAATCGGTCGAAGAGACGGTAGAAGAATCCTCCGAACCAGAAGTTGAAGAGCCAGCAGAAGAGGAAGCTCCTGAAACTGAGAATGAAGAAGAATCGGCTGCTGAGGAACAGATGGAAGAAACAACTGAGCCAGAGCCGGTGGAAGAACCGACCGAGGAGCCAGTAGTAGAATCCTCTGAACAGGAAACGGAAGAGGCTCAGGAACAAGAATCTGTAGAAGAAGTTTCCGAACCGGAAACAGAAGAGGTTCCGGTAGAAGAAACTACAGAAGAAGTTTCTGAACCTGGGGCAGAAGAAACCACAGAGGAAGCTCCTGAATCCGATCAGGAAGCACCTGCGTCGGAGGATGTTCTTCCTGAAACCGAGAAGGACGTTTCACAGGAATCCGAGGAAGGCACTCCGCAGGAAACGGAGGAAAGCATTCCGCAGGAATCCGAAGAAGGCGTCCAGCCTGAGACGGAAGAACCCACACAGCCTGCAAGAGAGCTGGTGGATGATTACGACCTGCCTGCTTTTACGGAGACTCCGGACGAGGAAGAAGAGAACAGCTTCTTTGCGGATCAGAACCAGGAAAAACAGGAAGTGGATATGCTGGAAGACGAGGAGGAAGAAAAGCCTCTTCATCGGAGGGCGTCCTTCTGGATCGTGCTTTGCACGGCGGTGGCAGCTGCATTGATCCTGTTTTTGACTTTAGGGCGCAGCCTGATTCCGGCTGGCAGTACCTCTACCAAGACTGCCCAGGAGGCAGCAAATGACGTGGCAGAAGAAATCGCAGGGCTGGCATCTTCGGATGCGGCAGATTATTCTTCCCTGTTTGTATCGGGGACGGATGATGCGACGGTCCAGAAATATGCGGACGCTTTTGCGGCTGCGGACCTTTCCCAGTATGCGAATGACAACGCCAAGATCGTTTATGAAGGAAACGGTGTTTATGGCCTGAACCTGGATTACTACAGCGTATCCGGCCCGGCACCCGGAAAGACCGTATCCGATTCGGCATTCCTGCTCCCGCTGGTGGAAGAAGGCGGCGAGTGGAAGATCGACCCGTCGAAGCAGGAAGAAGTGGACAATTACACCAGCACAGACAGCTCCTTCTATTCCGAGGATTATTTACAGGCAAAGGAAGACGGAAGGAATGCGGCGCTTTTAAGCGATGATGTCTATTACTACAATAATTCGGAGGATTATTACAGTGGTACGGCCAGCGCCAAGCCTGTCTTTGCATGGCAGCAGGATGACGGAAGCGTCATGGCCGGCATCTGGCTGGCAAACGGCACGTCCTCTACAGTAAGGTATTCCGATTTCCGGCTGTCCATGACGGGTGACAATGGGAAGATCTTTACCGCCAAGGGCACATTCAATTCCGAGCAGGTGGATTCCGGAGAAGGCGAAGTGGTTTACATCAAGATCCCAGCATCCAAGGTAAAGACCGGTACAGACAAATGGGAAAATGCGAAGGCGAAGATCACCGTCACGGTGCAGTAAGAAGGCATCAATAAGAAGTTTTACGATATGGTTTTTAGGATAGCCATATTACATGGGCGGGGCAGTTTTGCCCCGCCTTTTATCTGCACAGCAGCCTGCCGTGAGGAACAGCCTTCCGTGTGGCAGGCTTTTTCCAGTAAACAGTATCTGTTTCACTGCCTTTTCAGATTAATCCCGCATTCTTTAAAATCCAGATCCAGAGGGTCAAGGTAAAGGAACTGAGCACGGTAGTAAAGACAACGCTGTTGGCGGTCAAAGCACCATCGTGCCCCATGTTTTTCGCCATGACGAAGCAGGAAACGGTAGTGGGGGATCCCAGCATAACCAGGATCGAAACCAGTTTCTGGGTCCGGAATCCCATCATGACTGCCAGAGGCAGGAAGATGGCGGAAAGCCCTACAATCTTAAAGAAAGCAGCCAGAAGGGAGGGCTTCAGCTGCCCGCCCACGTCTTTGAGACGGATGCTGGCACCCATGGCGATAAGCCCCAGCGGGGTGGCGGTCCGAGCCACATTGGAAATCGTGGTGGCGAAAATGCCGGATAATGGCAGGCGGAGCAGGGACCAGAGGATCCCGAAGAAGATGCCGATCAGGATCGGGTTGGTGAAAATATTCCGGATGGTGCGTTTCGCCAACGCGCTGCGGTCTTCGCCTGATTTTGCCTGGGCATCCTCCGCTGTTACAGACAAAAGGACCACAGCCGCTACATTATACAAAGGCACAGCGCCCACGATCATCAGCGGTCCCATGGAAGTATCCTGGTACATGTTGGAAATATAGGCCATGCCCAGCAGGGCGGCGCTGCTTCGGTAAGCGGCCTGGACGAATTCCCCGCGCCGTGGTTTGTCTTTTACAGCAAATTTGGATAAAAGTGCCATTAAAAGGATCGAAAACAGCGTGACCAGGAAGCAGAACAGGACATACGTGCCGTCCCAGGTTTTGCGGATGTCCACCGATGCCAGGTCCTGGAATACCAGAAGGGGCAGGGGGAGCCGGAACACAAAGGTATTGAGTTTGGATGCAAACCCGTCACGGATCCATCCGATGGAGTGGAGAAAATATCCCAGCACCATCAGGATAAAAATCGGCATGGTGACGTTTAAGCTGTAAATGAGGTTTTGCAAAACGGCTCCTTTCCTTTCGGACAGTATTTTTTCTGCCAGGGCCCCTTTCGTATACTTTCTGCCAGGGTCCATGAGGATTCTTTCTGTCAAAATCCCTTTTATCGGTATGAGGCCGGATGCCAAACCGGCATATGATGTTATCCTCAAAATTTTTCTAACTGCTTTATTCTAATACAAAACAGGCAGTACGGGAAAGAAACTTGTTTAAAAGCCGGGCAGTGGTTAATATTGATTTATGCCAGGCCAGCAGAGCCAAGGAATCGTAGGAAAAGAGGCTATGGGGCGGGGATAAAAAGTGGAATGTGTGGGAAAAGCATCCATGAAAAAAGCAACAGGTGGAGAATACAGCCAAATGACGTTAAACGGGCGGAGGACCGGGCCAGATGAAGATGCGGGAACTTGCTGCATATGCGGAGGAAAAATTCCATATCAAGGAACTGCATTTGTGGGAAAATTATCCCAATGTGTCCGTCCTGGCGGCTCCAAAGAGCGGAAAATGCCTGGCACTTTTGATGAAAGCAACGGATAAAGCATCCGGGCAGGAAGTCGAGATCTGTGATATCAAATGCGGGCAGGAAGTGCTGGCGGCTGAAGCCGGGAAGCCTTACCTTTCAGGACCTTTCCGGCTGCGCAATGAGAAATGGACCGGTGTCCGTTTTACGGAGGATACGGAGCCGTCCGTTGTTTTCCGGATGTTTGACAAAGCCGTGGAGGAAGAAGAGGCGAGAGGGTATACCATCGTCCTGGAGGATACGCCGGGGCGGCGGGATAAGACCGAGACCTTTTATGAAAACACACCGATCCACCGGGAGAAAGCGGCGGCAGGCCGGGGAGCGGCATCGCCTTCATTGGAAGATACTACAATCCATCGAGAAACCGTCTCTCCAGACCAGCACGGTGGGATGCCTGGCCAGCAGGAGTACCGTTCGACCAGGATCCCGTTTAGGAGGGATACCACGGCATCTCAGGAGGGTGAGGATGTCCCGGAGCAGATCCTGAAAATGCAGCAGCTTTACCGCTATGGGGACGGCTCCTTTGAATCGAAATGCAGGAACTTTGTCAAACAGGGCAGGTTTATGGAAAATTATGAGGATGATTTTCCCTGGGACAAGGTGCCGGACCGTTATTTTATCACCTACCATGACCTGAAACCTGCCCAGCTCAGGGGTTATTTTACCTGGAGGAGAAGGGCGCGCAAGGGCAGCTTTGAAAATATTTCCTCGTCTTATGCGTATATCTATCTCTATGAACTTTTGAACGGGATCGGGACAAGCTCTGTCCATGAGAGCCTGGAAAAGATGGATGAGTTTGAGACTGGGTTTCTGGACCGTGGCTATGGCGATGAAAGGATGCGGGAAAACCTGCACCGCTGGAAAATGGAGCTTGCCATTGTAAAAAGGCTGCCAGCCGAAGAAGTACAAAAATATGTGCCTTCTGAGGAGTCGGAAAAAAGCCGCCCGATGATGGTATTAAAAGACCCGGGATCTTACGATGACCAGGAAGTCTATGGCGCCCTCATTTCCGCCGGGAACGGCAAGATCGCGTCGTCCATTGTCTTTAAAAAAGAAAAAGAGGAGGGCACCCGCCTTTTGGCTGCCATGTGGCGCGCCGCTCTTCAAAAATATCAGGAGGAAGACGGCAGGGACCTGTTTGCCGCGCTTTTTGGAAAAGAATACCAGCACAGGTGGTATCCACTGGCAAATGCGGTTTATGATAGCAGGGACGATTCCCGGGAAGATGCTGAATATGAGATCGGTCCCTGCTGCAGGGTCTTGTGTATGTATGGCGCCTGGTGGCGGGAGGAATATTCCAGGCTTTATCTGGACAGAAAAAAGCTGGAAGGCTTCCTCCATGAGGCGGACCGGCAGATGCGCCTTTACCTGAAGACCGGGTATCCGCTCAAAGAGCGGGAGGAGGATGCCTGGGCCGTGCCTTTTATCACGGAAGTGCTGGAGGAGGACCGCAAGGCAAAGATCGAGGCGGCAAGACCGAAGGTTACCTTCCATTTTGAGAGCCTGGCGCAGATTCGGGAGGATGCCCTGGTTACCCAGGAAAGCCTCCTGACAGAGGAAGAACTGCAGGATGAGAGGATAGAGAAGGCGGTGCCGGGGACGACAGAGCCGGAAGAGGCGGCGCCGGAGAAGGCAGCGACAGAGATGAAGGCGGAACCGGCGGAGGCACCAAGCCAGGGGGATGCAAAAGAAACAGCCGTTCCTGGCAGCAGTTTGGAACTCCAGGAGATGCATTCTTTAGACAATGCACAGAAAAATAGTGGGGCAGGGATGGAAACTCCCGGCACGGGGCTTCCATCACCGGATGCGGAATTCAATTCCTTTTCCGAGGACACCCTCCTGACCTCTCAGCAGAGGGAGATCCTGTCACTATTACTGCAGGGAAAGCCGGCAAAAGGCTTCATCGACTCCTGGCATGGCATGCCGGAAGTCATCGCGGACGAGATTAATGAGGCACTTTGGGATGAAATCGGCGACTCGGTCCTGGAATGCCGGGACGGCACGCTCTTATTAATAGAAGATTATAAGGATGACGTGGAAAGCATCCTGGGAGAAGGATAACAGATGGGAGAAACCAGGAAAAAGGTACCAAGGCGGATTGCCCAGACAATCATCAATTCTTTAAAAGGCGGTGTCGTCCCCCGGATCGGCCTGCCTTATATAACCGTAGGCAGGAAAAATGAAATGGAAGCCCTTTTGCACGATGTGGATATCATTTCAGAGGGCGGCGCTTCTTTCCGGTTTGTGGTTGGACGGTATGGGGCAGGCAAAAGCTTCCTGCTGCAGACGATCCGCAATTACGTCATGGACCGGGGGTTTATTGTCGTGGATGCCGACCTTTCCCCGGAAAGGCGGCTGCAGGGCAGCAAAGGGCAGGGGCTTGCCACCTATCGTGAGCTGATTGGCAATTTGTCCACGAAGACAAAGCCGGAGGGCGGCGCGCTGTCTTTGGTGCTGGACCGCTGGATCAGCAGCGTGCAGGGCTCTGCCGTTGCGGAAAGCGGGCTTGCGCCGGGGGATCCGGCACTGACCGCTTTGGTGGACCAGAAGATTTACGCGGTCACTTCGGCGGTCAGCGAGCTGGTCCATGGGTTTGAGTTCGCGAAGCTCCTTTCCATGTATTACCACGCTTACATCGAAGGGGACGACGAGGCCAAGGCGAAAGTAACAAAATGGTTCCGCGGGGAATACACCCTAAAAAGCGAGGCAAAAGCGGAGCTGGGGGTCAATATCATTATTTCTGATGATGACTGGTATGACTATCTTAAGCTGTTTGCCGTATTTTTCCGGCTGGCGGGCTATGCGGGCATGATGGTCATGCTCGATGAGCTGGTGAATATTTCCAAGATCCCCAACGCCATCACCCGGCAGTACAATTACGAAAAGATGCTGATGATGTACAACGATACTCTCCAGGGCAAGGCAAAGTACCTGGGCATCATCATGGGCGCTACGCCCCAGGCGCTGGAAGACAAAAGGCGGGGCATTTACAGCTATGAGGCGCTGCGCTCCCGCCTGGCGGAAGGGAAGTTCTCAAAGCCCGGGGCCAGGGACCTTTTGGCGCCGGTGATCCGGCTGGATCCGCTGACAGTGGACGAGATGCTGGTGCTGTGCGAGAAGCTGGCGGATATGCATGCGGGCTTATATGGTTATGAAAAGAAAATCACGACCCGGGACCTGGCTTCTTTTATCCGGATCGAATATGAACGGATCGGGGCGGACCAGAACATCACGCCCCGAGAGGTAAACCGGGATTTTATCGAGCTTTTGGACTTGCTGTACCAGAACCCGTCCATGACCCCGGCGCAGCTTTTGGAGTCGGACCAGTTTTCCTACGCGAAGTCGGAAGCTGTTTCGGATAAAGCAGATGATAACTACGCCGAGTTTACGATCTGACGGAGAGGATGGACTCTCCAGGAGGGACCCGCGCCGGCGGGAGGATTCTTTGCGATGTACTAGCCACATCGTACGAAGAACGATTTGGAATGCGGCGTTTAGAAGGGCAGGAAGGAAAATCAGTTCATGGATATTTTTAACCGGTACGCGCCTTTTATACAGGATTATATTTTCCGCTCCGGCTGGAGGGACCTTCGGGCGGTCCAGAACGCGGCAGGGGATGCCATTTTTAATACGGATGAAAATGTGCTCCTTACGGCATCCACGGCTTCCGGCAAGACGGAGGCGGCTTTCTTCCCGATCCTGACTTTGCTGGAGGAAGACCCGCCAAAATCGGTAGGGGTCCTTTATATCGCGCCGCTGAAAGCCCTGATCAATGACCAGTATGGAAGGCTCATGGAGCTTTGCGAGGATACGGACATCCGGGTTACCAAATGGCATGGCGACGCGTCCCAGTCCCAGAAGAAAAAGCTTTTGAAAAAGCCCTCCGGGATCCTGCAGATCACGCCGGAATCCTTAGAAGCCCTGATGATAAACAAGCATATGGAGATCCCGAGCCTGTTCGGGGACCTTCGGTTTATCGTCATTGACGAGGTCCATTCCCTGCTCCGGGCGGACCGGGGAGGGCAGGTTTTCTGCCTGATCCAGAGGCTCAGCCAGACGGCAGGCTGCCACCCCAGGAGGATCGGCCTTACCGCCACCATCGGCCATCCGGAAGAGGCGGGGAAATTCCTGGCTGCCGGAAGCGGACGGGGGACCATTATCCCGAAATTCGAAGGGGAAAAAGAAGTCTGGCGCCTGTCCATGGAGCACTTTTTTAACAGCAATCCCCAGGCGGATGAAGGGAAAGACGCTTTGATCCAGCCTCCGGTGACGGAAGAGCCTACCGATCATGCACCCAAGACGGCAGACCCGGGCTGCGGCTATATCTTTGAGCATACCCGGGAAAAGAAATGCCTGGTTTTCACCAATTCCAGGGAAGAGTGCGAGGCGGTGTGCCAGACTTTGCGGCAGTACTGCGAGGCAAACCATGAGCCGGACCGTTTCTTGATCCACCATGGCAACCTCTCCACCTCTTACCGGGAAAGCGCCGAAGAGGAAATGAAGGACGACGATTCCCTGATGAGCGTCTGCGCTACAGCCACTTTGGAGCTGGGGATCGATATTGGGAAGCTGGAGCGGGCGTTCCAGATCGACGCCCCGTTCACGGTTTCCGGTTTCCTGCAGAGGATGGGGAGGACCGGCCGCCGGGGCGAGCCTTCCGAGATGTGGTTTGTGATGCGGGAGGACCATCCCGAGGCCAGGGCGATGCTGCCGGAGCTGATCCCGTGGTACCTGGTCCAGGGGATCGCCCTGGTGCAGCTTTACCTGGAAGAGCGTTTCGTGGAGCCGCCCAGGACCCGGAAACTGCCTTTTTCCCTGCTTTACCACCAGACGATGAGCACGCTGGCATCCCAAGGGGAAATGACGCCGGCGGAGCTGGCATCCCGGGTTCTGCCGCTGCCGGCTTTCCGGAGGATCACGCAGGATGATTTCCGTATCCTGCTGCGGCACCTTCTGGAGACGGACCATATCAACCGGACGGAAAACGACGGCCTCATCCTGGGGCTTACGGGCGAGCGGGTTGTCAACAATTACAAGTTTTACGCGGTGTTCAAGGAGAATGTGGAATATAAAGTCCATGCGGGCTCCGAAGAACTGGGCACCATCGTGAACCCGCCTCCCATCGGGGAAAAGATCGCCATCGCGGGGCGGGCCTGGGCAGTGGACGAAGTGGACCACAAGAGGAAGGAAGTCTACTGCACCCTGGTGAAGGGCAAGGTCCCCGCTTATTTCGGGGACGAGGCCGGGGATATCCATACCCGGATCCTGGAACGGATGCATGGCGTGCTTTCGGAAAAAAAGGCATACCCTTACCTGATGCCCCACGCAGCCGCCAGGCTGCAGGAAGCCCGCGGCACCTTTGAAAAAGCGGGGATGGAAGGGCGCCCGCTGATCCCACTGGGCGGGAAGATGTGGGTGCTTTTTCCCTGGCTCGGCAGCTATGCCTTCCTCGCGCTGGAGCGGTTTTTGAAAATCCGCTGCGGCAGCAGGCTGGGGCTCAAAGGCTTCAGCTCCACCAGGCCGTATTACCTGATGTTTACGATGCAGGCGGACGAGGATGCTTTTTACCGGATTACCGCGGAAGAGGCGGTAAAGGATTTTGACCCCATGGAGCTTCTTTATCCGAAGGAAGTCCCCCTGTTTGACAAGTATGACGAATATGTCCCGCAGGAGCTGGTGCGCAAAGGCTTTGCCTTTGGCGTGCTGGATATCGAAGGCATGAAACGGCGGGTCCTTTCCTGGCAGCCGGATTGCCTGACCTTTCTCTGACGTTATGAAAATTGCGGCAGACATAACCAGGAAGAATATTGCTTATGTAAAAAGGGTATAGAAAAAATCCAATTCGGTGTTGCGGCACAAAAAACATTGTGGTAAAGTTAACACCAAGCAAAGGCGCTTTAAGAGTGAAAACTCTTGAAGTGCCTTTTTTCTTTTTCTGAAAAGTGTAGGTCAAAGAGGAGATGCGTCAATGGCAGAGACAAAAACAATCTCAATTCCGGAAGAATACGGAAGCATGGTATTCAACGACACGGTCATGCGTGACCGTCTGCCGAAGGATATCTATAAGGCAGTCCATAAAACGATCAAGAACGGCACCCATCTTGAACTGGATGTGGCAAATACAGTAGCAGCCGTTATGAAAGAGTGGGCAATTGAAAAAGGTGCCACCCATTTCACACACTGGTTCCAGCCGATGACCGGGCTTACGGCAGAGAAGCACGACAGCTTCATTTCCCCGAACCCGGACGGCACCGTGCTGATGGAATTTTCCGGCAAAGAGCTGGTAAAAGGCGAGCCGGATGCATCTTCCTTCCCTTCCGGCGGGCTGCGTGCCACCTTTGAGGCAAGAGGATATACGGCATGGGACCCGAGCTCCCCTGCATTTGTAAAAGACGGGACCCTTTACATCCCGACGGCTTTCTGCTCTTACGGCGGTGAGGCGCTGGACAAAAAGACCCCGCTCCTTCGTTCCATGGAAGCCCTTTCCCAGGAAGCAGTCAAAGTGCTGCACAAGATCGGCAACGAAGAAGTATCCCATGTGGATACCACGGTAGGTTCCGAGCAGGAATATTTCCTGATTGACAAGGACATGTACCTGAAGAGGAAAGACCTTCTGATGTGCGGCCGTACCTTGTTCGGCGCCCCGGCACCCAAGGGACAGGAAATGGAAGACCATTACTTCGGCGTCCTGAAACCGAAGGTTTCCGAATATATGCATGACCTGGACCACGAGCTTTGGAAATTAGGCGTACCGGCCAAGACCAAGCACAACGAGGTTGCACCGTCCCAGCACGAGCTGGCGCCGGTATTTGAAACCGCCAACGTAGCCGTAGACCACAACCAGCTGACCATGGAAGTCATGAAGAAAGTGGCAGACAAACACAATTACGCCTGCCTGCTTCATGAGAAGCCATTCGAAGGCATCAACGGCTCCGGCAAGCACAACAACTGGTCCTTGGTTACCGACAAGGGCGAGAACCTCCTTGACCCGGGCAAGACACCGCTTGAGAACATGCAGTTCATGGTATTCCTTGTCGCAACCATCGCTGCTGTAGATAAATACCAGGACCTGATGCGTGTATCCGTAGCTACGGCCGGTAACGACCACCGCCTGGGCGCCAACGAAGCACCACCAGCAGTCATCTCCATCTTTGTAGGCGACGAGCTGGCAGGCGTGCTCAAATCCCTGGCAGAAGGCACCGAATTCGTCGGCAAGGGCAAGACCAAGATGAGCATCGGCGCTGATGTGCTGCCGCACATCACGAAAGATACCACAGACCGTAACAGGACATCGCCGTTCGCGTTTACCGGAAACAAGTTCGAGTTCCGTATGCCGGGCTCTTCCCTTTCCGTTGCAGACCCCAACATCATCCTGAACACGGCTGTAGCAGAAGAGCTTTCCGAAATTTACAGCAAGATTGAAGATACTCCGGCAGACGAAATCCAGGAGAAGGTATATAATGTGCTGAAAGACATGCTGGAAGAGCACAAGAGGATCCTCTTCAACGGCAACGGATATACCGATGAATGGATTGAAGAAGCCGAAAAGAGAGGCCTGGACAACCTGAAGTCCCTTCCGGATGCCATGCCGCGCCTGGTTTCCGACAAGAGCGTGGAACTGTTCACCAAGTTTGGCGTATTTACCAAAGAAGAGCTGGATTCCAGATATGAAATCTTCCTGGAGAACTACTCCAAGACCATCCATATCGAATCCCTGGCGATGCAGGAAATGGTCCGCAAAGACTTTACCCAGGGCCTTGTCAATTATTCCAAGGATATCGCAGAGACCGCTTCCAAGAAGAAAGAACTCGGACTCTCCGTTGCATGCAAGTATGAGACGGCCATGCTGGAGAAGCTGGACAGCCTTGGCGGAAGCATCCTGGAGAAGATCGACAAGCTCCACAAAGATACCGTCAAGATTGAACAGGACGGGGAAGGTGAGCTGGAGACCGCAAGGTATTACCACGACGTCATCCTCGAAGATATGGAAGAGCTGCGTAAGGACGTGGATGTGGCAGAAGGGCTGATCCCGGACGAATACATCCCGTATCCGACTTACGGAGAAATGCTTTATTCCCTTCGCTAAAGCCCAACGGTCAAGACCGGTGGCCTTGGCCATTTGTGCTTTGCGGAAGAGAGGTACTAGATATTATTGATTACGTCCCCTTAGTATCCCTCTCTTGAAAAGCCTAAGCAGCTGGTCCCGAGGCACCCCAAGGGACAAGGGCAGACGCCGCATTCCAAATCGTCCTTAAGGAAAGCCACGCCATGAAAGATCACGCTTCGCGTGAGGGCGTGGCATGCGTCACCACCCTTCGGGTGATGACATGGGACGATGCGGCTAGTGCATCGCAAGGATCGCTTTTAAGAAAAGGAAAGTACTATGAATCAAAACGAAAGGCCATACAGCCATATGGATCATGACGCATGCGGGATCGGCGCCATCGTCAACATTGACGGGCACCAGGATTACCACGTGCTGGATGATGCATTACATATCGTGGAAAAGCTGGAGCACCGTGCCGGCAAAGACGCCAGCGGCAAAGTTGGTGACGGCGTCGGCATCCTGCTCCAGATCAGCCACGATTTTTTCAAGCCGGCAGCAAAAGAAGCCGGCATAGAGCTTAAAGAAGCCGGAGACTATGGCATTGGCATGTGCTTTATGCCGCAGGATGAAATGAAATGCATGATGCTCAAGCGTATGCTGAAGGTCATCGCGGAAAAGGAAGGGCTGAAATTCCTCGGCTGGAGGGAAGTGCCGGTCCATCCGGAAATCCTGGGCGAAAAGGCAGTGGAGTGTATGCCCCACATCATGCAGTGCTTCTTTGAGCGTCCGGAAGAATGCGAAAAAGGCATTGATTTCGACCGCCGTTTGTATGTCGTCCGCCGCGAGTTCGAGCAGAGCGCGGAAGACGCGTACATCGTTTCCATGTCTTCCAGGACCATTGTCTACAAGGGCATGTTTCTGGTAGGGCAGCTTCGTAAGTTCTACGAGGACCTGCAGAGCAGGTCTTATAAGACCGCCATCGCAGTCGTCCACTCCAGGTTTTCCACCAACACGTTCCCGTCCTGGGACCGTGCGCACCCCTACAGGATGCTGGCACATAACGGCGAGATCAATACCATCCGCGGCAACGTGGACCGTATGCTTGCCAGGGAAGAAACCATGAACTCCCCCTACCTGGAGAAAGATTTAGACAAGATCTATCCGGTCATCAGCGCCAAAGGCTCTGATACCGCCATGCTGGACAATACCATCGAATTCCTTTATATGAGCGGGATGGAACTGCCCCTTGCCATGATGGCAGTGATCCCGGAGCCGTGGAAGCATGATGACGCCATGTCCAGGGAAAAGAAAGATTTCTACCATTATTACGCCACCATGATGGAGCCATGGGACGGGCCGGCAGCCCTGATCTTCTCTGATGGAGATATCCTGGGTGCCACCCTTGACCGTAACGGCCTGCGCCCTTCCAGGTATTACCTGACCAAAGACGGGCGGCTGATTCTGGCTTCCGAAGTCGGCGTGCTGGATATCCCGGCAGACCAGGTCATCAAAAAGTCCAGGCTGGAGCCGGGCCGCATGCTCCTGGTTGATACCAAACAGAAAAAGATTATCTCCGATGAAGAATGCAAGATGCGCTACGCCACCAGGCAGCCTTATGGCGAGTGGCTCAACCGCAACATCCTGCAGCTCAAGGAGCTGCCGATCCCGAACCACAAGATCCCGGTCAACAGCCAGGAAATGAGGGACCGCCTTTACAAGGTATTCGGCTATACCTATGAAGATGTAAAGGATACGATCCTCCCGATGGCGGAAAATGGTTCCGAGCCCACGGCTTCCATGGGGCATGACATCCCGCTGGCCGTACTGGCAGAGCACCACCAGCCGCTGTTTAGGTATTTCCACCAGCTCTTCGCGCAGGTTACAAACCCGCCGATTGACTCCCTAAGGGAAAAAATTGTAACGGATACCACGGTTTATATCGGTTCCGATGGCAACCTGCTGCAGGAAACCAACCGCAACTGCCGTGTGCTGGAGGTAAACCAGCCGATCCTTACCGGCGTAGATTTGATGAAGATCAAGGCTCTGGACCGGGACGGCTTCCATCCCCAGACCGTGTCCATCCTGTATTTTAAGAATACTTCCCTGAAGCGTGCGCTGGACCAGCTGAATATCGCGGTGGACCGTGCTTACGCTAATGGCAAAAATATCATCATCCTGTCCGACCGTGACGTGGATGAAAACCATGTACCGATCCCTTCCCTCCTGGCTGTCTCCTCTGTAGAGCAGCACCTGGTAAGGACCAAGAAGAGGACGGCCGTTTCCCTGATCCTGGAAAGCGGCGAGCCCAGGGACGTGCACCAGGTAGCCACCCTGCTTGGTTTCGGTGCCCGGGCCATCAACCCGTACCTTGCCCATGAGAGCATCGCGGAGATGATCGACAGGGGCATCCTGGACAAGGATTACCATACGGCAATCGATGATTACAACTCGGCCCTGCTCAGCGGCGTCGTAAAAGTTGCCGCCAAGATGGGCATTTCCACCATCCAGTCTTACCAGTCCGCCCGTATTTTCGAGGCGGTGGGCCTTAGCAAGGAACTGGTGGACGAATACTTTACCGGCATCCCCAGCAGGGTTGGCGGCATCGGCCTTAAGGAAATCGCGGACGGCGTCACATGGCGCCATGACCATGCTTTCGACCCGTTAGGGCTTGGCGTGGATACCGCTTTGGATTCCACCGGCTACCACTACCTCCGCAGCGGCAGGGACAAGGAAGACCACCTGTATTCTCCGGAAGTCATCGTAACCCTGCAGCAGGCGGTACGCACCGGGGACGAAAAACTGTTCCGCCAGTATACCAACATGGTGGACGACCCGGGCAAACCCCATACCCTCCGCGGGCTGATGGACTTTGTACCGGCAGGAGAGCCTGTGCCGATTGAGGAAGTAGAATCCGTCGATTCCATCGTGAAACGGTTTAAGACCGGCGCTATGAGCTATGGCTCTATTTCCATGGAAGCCCATGAGACTCTGGCAGAGGCCATGAACCGCATCGGAGGAAAATCCAATACCGGCGAGGGCGGCGAGAGCGCGTCCCGTTATGGCACGATTTATAACAGCGCCATCAAACAGGTGGCCAGCGGGCGTTTCGGCGTTACCAGCGCTTACCTGAACAGCGCGGTGGAGATCCAGATCAAGATGGCCCAGGGCGCAAAGCCCGGCGAAGGCGGCCATCTGCCTGGCAAGAAGGTTTACCCGTGGGTAGCGGATACCCGGTTCTCCACGCCGGGCGTATCCCTGATTTCCCCTCCGCCACATCACGATATTTATTCCATCGAGGATCTGGCGCAGTTAATCTATGATTTGAAGAACGCAAACCGGGACGCGAGGATTTCTGTCAAGCTGGTTTCCGAGGCAGGGGTTGGCACAGTCGCCAGCGGCGTTGCCAAGGCCGGCGCGCAGGTCATCCTGATTTCCGGATTTGACGGCGGCACCGGCGCCGCGCCCAGGAGTTCCATCCATTCGGCAGGGCTTCCCTGGGAGCTGGGCGTTTCGGAAGCACACCGCAGCCTGGTGGAAAACGGCCTGCGCAACAGGGTTGCCATTGAGACCGATGGCAAGCTCATGAGCGGCAGGGACGTTGCCATCGCGGCACTTTTGGGGGCGGAAGAATTCGGCTTTGCCACGGCACCTTTGGTATGCATGGGCTGCATGATGATGCGTGTCTGTTCCAAGGATACCTGCCCGGTGGGCATCGCCACCCAGAATAAAGAGCTCCGTTCCCGTTTCCGCGGCAAGCCGGAATATGTCATCCGCTTTATGCGTTATATCGCGCAGCAGCTGCGGGAAATCATGGCACAGCTGGGATTCCGCAGCGTCAGCGAGATGGTGGGCAGGACAGACTGCCTGAAGGTCCGCGAGAAACAGATGACGGACCGCTCCAAGAAGCTGGTTTTGGACGCGATCCTGGATACCACCTATGCAGGAGCCAAGGACAGCTGCTTCGACCCGGCACATGTGCATGACTTCCATCTGGAAAAGACGCTGGACCTTTCCACGCTGCTTCCGGCATTTCAGGATGCCATCGATGGAAAAGAAGAGGCAAGCCACGAAACCTCCGTCAAGGTCTGCAGTACCGACCGTGCTTTTGGCACGATCCTGGGATCCGAAATCACCAGGCACTTTGGCAACACGCTGGATGAGGATACCTTCGTCATCCATGCCCAGGGCGGCGGCGGCCAGTCCTTCGGGGCGTTCATCCCGCAGGGGCTTACGATCCGCCTGGTGGGGGATGCCAATGACGGCTTCGGCAAAGGCCTTTCCGGCGGCAAGCTGGTTGTGACAGCGCCGGAGGGATCGCCTTTTGACCCGAGCAAGAACATCATTATCGGCAACGTAGCCGGATATGGCGCTACGGAAGGCAAGATTTACGCGGCAGGCATTGCCGGCGAGCGTTTCATGGTCCGCAACTCCGGGGCTACGGCGGTAGCGGAAGGATGCGGCGACCATGGGCTGGAGTACATGACCGGCGGACGTGCGGTAATCTTAGGACCGACCGGCAAGAACTTCGCGGCAGGCATGAGCGGCGGCATCGCTTATGTGCTGGATACGGACCATGTGCTTTACCGCCACATGAATACCGAACTGGACTGCCTGCATGACCTGACCGACAAATACGATATCGCGGAGCTCAAGGACATCCTGAAGGATTATGTCAAAGAGACGAATTCCACGAGAGGAAAAGAAATCCTGGCACACTTTAATGACTACATTCCGGACTTCAAGAAGATCGTGCCGGAAGGTTACCAGAAGATGCTGACTGCTATCAGCAAGTACGAGGAGCAGGGCATTTCCCATGAAAATGCCGTTTACGAAGCGTTTGAGGAGGTAGCAGGATAATGGGCAAACCAACCGGATTTCTGGAGTATGCCAGAAAAGACAATAAAATCACTGCCCCGCAGGACCGGATCAGGAACTTCCTGGAATTCCACCGCCAGATCCCGGAAAAGGAGAGGCGCCAGCAGGCGGCCCGCTGCATGGACTGCGGCGTGCCGTTCTGCCAGTCCGCCATGGTGCTCAAGGGAAGGGTGACCGGGTGCCCGCTGCACAACCTGGCCCCGGAATGGAACGACCAGATTTACCATGGCAATTTCCGGCACGCGTTTTCCAGGCTGGACAAGACCAACAACTTCCCGGAGTTTACCGGGCGTGTATGTCCGGCCCTCTGCGAGAAAGCCTGCATCAACGGGGAATATGGAGACCCTGTCACCATCCATGAGAATGAATATTTCCTGATTGAGAACGCTTTCAAAAATGGCTATATCAAGCCTTACATCCCGCAGGTGCGCAGCGACAAGAAGATTGCCGTAGTAGGCAGCGGGCCCAGCGGGCTGGCAGTGGCAGACGAGCTGAACCACAGGGGCCATAACGTCACCGTGTTTGAGCGGGACGACCGGATCGGAGGCCTTTTGATGTACGGCATCCCCAACATGAAGCTGGACAAAAAGGTCATCGCGAGGCGCCGCAGGCTCATGGAAAAGGAAGGCGTCACCTTCCGTACCGGCGTAAACGTGGGCGTGGACATTACAGCAGACGAGCTTTTGAAGGAATATGACGCGGTGGTTTTGTGCTGCGGCGCGAAGGAGCCTAGGCCCCTGGCCGGGGCTGACCCCCAGCAGGTACCGGGCGTTTACTACGCGGTGGACTTCCTGTCCCAGACTACGAAGAGCCTCCTGGACCACACCGACAAAAACCGCAGGGCGGAAGACCTCCTGGCACAGAAGGATTTCATCAGTGCCAAGGGCAAAAACGTGGTGATCGTCGGCGGCGGCGATACCGGCAATGACTGCATCGGCACCGTGATCCGCCATGGATGCAAATCCGTGACCGCGCTGGAAATGATGCCGGCGCCTCCGGAAGAGAGGGCAGCTTCCAACCCCTGGCCGGAATGGCCCAACGTCAAAAAGACAGACTACGGCCATGAAGAAGCCATTGCCGTATTCGGCAAGGACCCCAGGGTTTATGAAACCACCATCAAAGAGCTGCACACCACAAAGAAAGGTGCGCTCCGGGAGGTGGTCACCGTCAAGGTCCATTTTGAAAACGGCAAGATGGTGGAAGTGCCGGGCAGCGAGAAGACGCTGAAATGCGAGCTGCTTTTGATCGCGGCAGGCTTTATCGGGGCACAGAAATATACGCCGGAGGCCTTTGGCGTACAGCTGACAGGCCGGGGCACGGTGGAGACGGGGGATGGCGCTTTTGCCACCAATATCCCGAAAGTCTTTGCCGCGGGCGACATGCACCGGGGGCAGAGCCTGGTGGTATGGGCCATTGCCGAAGGCAGGCAGTGCGCGCATGATGTAGATGAATACCTGATGGGTTATACAAACCTCAGGAGGGTATGATGCCAGCGCCCGTAACGGCAGCCTGGCACGCATAAGGTTCACAATTCCTGGAAGGGCTGGTCCCGGACAGGCATATTGCTTTTGCTAAGTACATTCAAAGCAGGGGCTATCCTTAAGAAGGGTAGTTATAGGACAGCAATGGGGCTGTGAAAGGTTTTATCTCCCGGAAGGGGTGCCGGAAAGGCATTCTTCCCGGGAAGGCAGGAATCCTTTCATAGCCCTTTTCTAATATAGAGGGAACTTTTTATTCCGGCAGGGTCCGGATCATCCGAGGGAAGGAGAGGATGAGTTATGAGTATTAATGTTTCTACAGTCGCATGGGTGCTGATCGCGTCTGCGCTCGTATACTTCATGCAGGCAGGATTTGCCTTGTGCGAGGCAGGCCTTACAAGGGCGAAGAACACCGGCAACATCCTGATGAAAAACATGATGGACTTTTGTATTGGCACGCCTTGTTTCTGGTTCATCGGCTTCAGCCTGATGTTCCATAAAGGGCTGGGCGGCGTCATCGGCGTGCCGGATTTCTTTATCCTGGACAAGTACACCGCAGCCAGCAGCGTTGTGCCACAGACCATGCCGCTTTGGTGCTATGTGATTTTCCAGACCGTGTTCTGCGCTACCGCAGCCACCATCGTGTCCGGCTCCATGGCAGAACGTACCAATTTTAAGGCATACTGCGTATATTCCGCAGCGATCTCCCTTCTGGTTTACCCGATCTGCGGGCACTGGGCATGGGGCGGCGGCTGGCTCTCCACCCTGGGCTTCCATGATTTCGCAGGTTCCGCAATGGTCCACAACGTAGGCGGCTTCACAGCCATGATCGGCGCCGCAATGCTTGGACCCCGTATCGGCAAGTATGACAAGAACGGCAAACCGCGGGCTATCCCGGGACACAATATGACCGCGGTTGCCCTGGGCGTATTCATCCTCTGGTTCTGCTGGTTCGGATTTAACGGTGGCTCTACCGTATCAATGGCGGATGAAGCTGCTGCAACCAGCGCATCCCTTGTATTCATGAACACCAACCTGGCAGCAGCTGTTGCCACTGTAACCACAATGCTCTTTACCTGGTTCCGCTATGGCAAGCCGGATGTTTCCATGACATTCAATGGCGCCCTGGCAGGCCTGGTAGCCATCACCGCAGGATGCGACTGCGTGAATCCGTTCGGCGCATTCTTCATCGGCCTGATTGCCGGCATCCTGGTCGTACTTTCTGTTGAATTCTTTGATAACAAAGCAAAGATTGATGACCCGGTAGGTGCTATTTCCGTACACTGCGTAAACGGCATCTGGGGCACCCTGGCAGTCGGCCTCTTCAGCACCGGCGCTGACGGCGTCGGCAAAGGCCTTTTCTATGGCGGCGGCCTGCACCAGCTGGGCATAGAAGCCCTTGGCGTAGTTGCCATTGATGTATATGTCGGCATTGTCATGTTCCTGATCTTCAAGATCATTGACAAGACCATCGGCCTTCGTGTTCCGGAACAGGTGGAAATCGACGGCCTGGATATCCACGAGCACGGCCTTGCAAGCGCTTACTCCGGATTTGCCATTACCGATGCTACGGACCTGAACGTAGATGTAAACGAAAACACCGACCTTGGCGAAGACAGCTACGAAGAAGCATCTGACGCACAGAAGAATGCCGCAGTTAAAGTGGTTAAGGAGCCGGAGCTCCCGGTCAATTACGACACCGGCATGCACAAGGTATCCATTATCTGTCGCCTGAGCCGTTTTGATGAATTAAAGAGGGCGCTGAACGCCATCGGCGTGACCGGCATGACCATTACCCAGGTTATGGGTTCCGGCATTGAGAAAGGCTCCACGGAACGTTACAGGGGCGCTGTCGTAGATAACACCCTGCTTCCGAAGGTAAAGGTAGAAGTCATCATCGGGTCCCTCCCGGTTGACACCGTCATCGAAGCTGCCAAGAAAGCCCTTTACACCGGCCATATCGGAGACGGCAAGATCTTCGTTTACAACGTAACCCGCGTCATAAAGGTACGTACCGGTGAAACGAACCTGGACGCTTTGAAGGACGTAGAGTAAAAAGGACAGGCGCGCCGGCAGCGGCGTGTGCCCTTCCCCGGCAGATGCCCTTCGGGGCTGTCTGCCGGGGAACCCTTTGAAGACCCATGGAATCTCTGGCGTTTTTTACTAAGACAAACTGGTAGATTCTGTAACCTAGAAATGGTATTATAATTAAATAGTGTGATTTCACAGAGGCGAATCTGTGAATGTGGCATGCCTGCGGAGGGACGCTGCGGGCATGGTTTCCACATAGATGGAATCAATATTACTAAACCCGGGCGGTATCTTCGTATGCTGCCCGGGTTAGAGAGGTTTTAAGGCAATGAGAAAAATTTCAGAAGAATGCGGCGTTTTCGGCATCTGGTCCCCGGAGAGAAAGCCGCTTCCTTTTATGGCCTATTACGCGCTGCTGGCACTGCAGCACCGCGGCCAGGAAGCGTCCGGTATCGCACTGAACGATGACGGCATCATCCGCTACCATAAGGGCTTGGGGATGGTGGACCGGGTCTTTAACCGGGAAGAGCTGGAAAAATTGGGAGAAGGGCAGATCGTAGTTGCCCACAACCGTTATTCCACCACCGGCATGCCGATCCCGAATAATGCGCAGCCGATCGTGGTCCGCCACAGCAAAGGCAACATGGCCCTGTGCCACAACGGCAACCTGGTCAATACCTACCAGCTTCGGACCGCGCTGGAAAACGAAGGATGTATTTTCCATTCCACCACGGATACCGAGGTCATTGCCTACCTGATCACGAAGGAACGGCTGCACTGCGGGTCCATCGAGGAAGCGGTGGCAGGCATGGCCGCCAAGATCGAAGGGGCTTACTCTTTGGTCGTCATGTCCCCCACGAAGCTCATTGCCATGAGGGACCCCCACGGGTTCCGCCCGCTGTGTTATGGCGTCATGGAAGACGGTTCCGTAGTAGTTGCTTCCGAAAGCTGCGCTTTGGACGCGGTAGGGGCCACCTTCATCCGTGATGTAAAACCGGGCGAAATGATCGTCATCGATGGCAATGGCATCCGCAGCGACGAGCGTTACTGCGGGAAGACCGAAACCTCTCACTGTATTTTTGAATATATTTACTTCGCAAGGCCCGATTCGGTGCTGGATGGCATTTCCGTGCACCATGCCCGGATCGAATTCGGCAAATACCTGGCCAAGGACCATCCGGTAGACGCGGACGTCGTAGTCGGCGTACCGGACAGCGGGCTGGATGCGGCATTGGGCTATTCCATGGAATCCGGCATCCCCTATGGCATCGGCCTTTTGAAAAACAAGTACATCGGGCGGACCTTTATTGCCCCGGGACAGGAAGAGCGGGAAAAACTGGTCCGCATCAAATTAAACCCCATAGCGGAAACCGTCCGTGGCAAACGGGTCGTGCTGGTGGATGATTCCATCGTCCGCGGCACCACCTCCAAGCGGATTGTCCGGCTGGTGAGGGAGGCAGGCGCCAAAGAAGTCCACATGAGGATTTCCGCCCCGCCATTCCAGAACCCCTGCTATTATGGGACGGACATTGATTCCAGGGAACACCTGATTGCCTGCCAGCATTCGGTGGAAGAGACGGCCAAGATCATCGGCGCGGACTCCCTGGGATATATGGACCTTGGGCACGCGCTGGAAGTAGTACAGCGTAACTGCCCGGGAAGAGGATACTGTACGGCCTGCTTCAGTGGGAATTACCCCACCGAAGTGCCGCCGGAAGGCGCGAAGAGCCGGTTTGAGGAAAAGATCAGGAAGGAGAAAAGTTGAGCATGGTAAAGTATGTATTTGTGACAGGGGGCGTGGTATCCGGCCTTGGAAAAGGGATAACGGCAGCATCGCTGGGACGACTCCTTAAGGCACGGGGCTATCGTGTCACGATGCAGAAATTTGACCCTTACCTGAATGTGGACCCGGGCACCATGAACCCGATCCAGCACGGGGAAGTCTTTGTTACCGATGACGGCAGCGAGACCGACCTGGACCTGGGCCATTATGAAAGGTTCATCGACGAGAGCCTGACCAAGCGCAGCAACGTCACCTCCGGCAAGGTATACTGGACCGTGATCAATAAAGAGCGCCATGGCGATTACGGCGGAGGCACCGTCCAGGTGATCCCCCACGTGACCAACGAGATCAAGGACCGCTTTTTCCGTCCGGAAGACCCCAATGAAGACGTGGTTGCCATCATCGAAGTGGGCGGCACGGTAGGTGATATCGAATCCCAGGCTTTCCTGGAAGCCATCCGCCAGTTCATGCAGGAAGTGGGACCGGAGAATGCCTGCATGATCCATGTGACACTGGTGCCTTACCTGTATGGCTCCGACGAGCTGAAGACCAAGCCGACCCAGCAGAGCGTGCGCCAGCTGCAGCAGATGGGCATCCGGGCAGACATCATCGTCTGCCGTTCCGACATGAGGATGCCGGAGGAGATGAAGGACAAGATCGCCCTGTTCTGCAACGTGCCTTCCAGCCATGTGCTGCAGAACCTGAACGCTTCCTCCATTTACGAAGTACCGCTGATGATGGAAGACGAGCACCTGGCACAGGCAGTCTGCGAGTGCCTGGACCTGCCCTGCCCGGAGCCGGACCTTTCCGAATGGAAGGAAATGGTAGAAAACTTAAAGCATCCCCAGGGCAGCGTAGAGATTGCCATGGTAGGGAAATATACCCAGCTGCATGACGCCTACCTTTCTGTAGTAGAAGCGCTGCACCATGGCGGCATTTCCAACCGCGTGGAAGTAAAGATCCGCTGGGTGGATTCCGAAGAAGTGGAACGCATCGGCGCTGAAGAGCTTTTAAACGGTATCGACGGCATGATCATCCCGGGCGGTTTTGGCGACCGCGGCACGGAAGGCATGATCCTGGCGGCAAAATATGCCAGGGAAAATGACATCCCCTTCCTGGGGATCTGCCTGGGCATGCAGATGGCCATGGTGGAATTTGCCAGGGACGTCATGGGCATGCACGATGCCAACTCCGCTGAATTTTCATCCGATACCATGCACCCGGTGATCGACCTGATGCCGGAGCAGAAGGATGTCACCGACCTGGGCGGCACCATGCGCCTGGGCGCTTACCCCTGCCACCTGAAGGAAGATTCCAAGGCCAGGGAGCTTTATGGCGCATCCGAAATTTCCGAACGCCACCGCCACCGCTACGAGGTAAACAACGATTACCGCGAGCGCTATGAGCAGGCGGGCATGTCCCTCTGCGGCACTTCCCCGGACGGACGCATCGTCGAGATGATCGAATATCCGAAGAACCGCTATTATTTCGGGACCCAGGCACATCCGGAATTCAAATCACGCCCGAACCATGCCCATCCGCTGTTCCACGGGCTGGTAAAGGCAGCAAAAGAATATAAGGCAGAAAAAGAGGACTAATCGGAAAAACCGGCCGGGAGCGGCCGGCTTTTTCGCTGTACGAAACAGGAATGACCGGAAAATCAGGCTGCGGGTTTCCGCAGCCTTTTCCGTAGGGAGAAGCAGATGCAGAGTTACGAAGAAGTAAGGGACATGTTTGAGGAAGAGAATGTGAAATTTATCCGCTGCTCTTTCTTTGATGTGTTCGGCCAGCAGAAAAATATTGCGATTATGCCTTCAGAATTAAAGAGGGCTTTGGAACAAGGGATTTCTTTTGACGCTTCCATGATCGCCGGTTTTGATACCGGCATCCGCAGCGACCTGTTTTTAAAGCCGGACCTTTCCACGATCACCGCGGTGCCATGGCGCCCCATCGACGGGCGGGTGGTCCGTGTATTCTGTGACGTGGTAAACCCGGATATGACCCCGTTCCAGCTGGATACGCGGCGGATCCTGAAAAAGGCTGCCCGGGAAGCGGCAAAGATGGGGTTGAAAATCAACTTCGGCCCGGAGATGGAATTTTACGTATTCAAGCAGGACGAGAACGGCAACCCCACCCAGGAGCCGCTGGACCATGCGGGATATATGGATGTGGAACCCCTGGACAAGGGCGACAATATCCGCCGGGAGATCTGTTTTACGCTGATTGACATGGGCATTACGCCGGAGTCCTCCCACCATGAGCACGGGCCGGGGCAGAATGAGGTGGATTTCCGCTATGGGGACGCTTTGACCACGGCAGACAATACCTCCACGTTCAAGTGGGCCGTGCAGAGCATTGCCGAAAGCAGCGGCAGCAAGGCGGACTTTTCGCCGAAGCCCTTTCGGGACGAGCCGGGCAACGGCATGCATATCAACGTGTCCGTAGGGACAGAGGATGGGAAAGACCTGATGCGCCCGTTTATGGCAGGGGTGCTGCATTATATCAAGGATATGTGCATTTTCTTAAACCCGGTGCGCAGCTCTTATGAGCGGTTCGGGGAGATGGAGGCGCCGGGCTATATTTCCTGGTCCCAGCAGAACAGGACCAGCCTGGTCCGCATCCCGGCAAGCTCCGTGGGAAAACGGTTTGAACTGCGTTCCCCGGATCCCATGGCCAACCCTTACCTGGCTTATGCCCTGATTATTTATGCCGGCATGGAAGGAATCCGGCAGGAGATGGATCCCGGCGAACCGGTGGATTTGAACCTGTACCAGGCTGACCAGGAGAAGACTTCTTCCCTGCAGAGGCTCCCGGAACGGATCGAAGAGGCCATGCAGATTGCCAGGAAGAGCGGATTTTTGAAGAAATACCTGCCCCAGAGGCTGATTGACGTATATTGCGACGAGAAGAGATTAGGCGAGGAAAGATAGTGCATGGGCGTATCCCGAAGGAAAAGCAGCCTGTTAATCGCTGCGGAAAGTGAGAATACATTTAAAATCTTAAGGAGCATCGTCGGCGCCCAGTTCACCGAGGTGCTGCATGCCCCGACCATGGCAAAAGCGCGCCAGCTTCTCTCTTCCAACCGGGTAGATGTCCTTGCCATCAATACCCCCCTGCCGGATGAGGCGGGGGTGGAAACGGCCATCAGCCTGTCCGCCCATAAGCAGGACACGGGGATCCTCCTGATCGTCAAACAGGAAAGCTACTCCCAGGTCTGTTATAAGACCCAGGGCAGCGGGATTTTCGTCATGTCCCGCCCCCTTCGCAAGGAGCAGTTCCTGGAAGCTGTCCAGATGATCCTTGTGATGCAGAAGAAGGTCACCAGCCTCATGGAAAGTAATGAGAAGCTCAGGAGGAAGCTGGAGGACGCGGGGGTCATTTCCCGCGCGAAGTGCCTTTTGATTGAATACCAGCATATGACAGAAGACGAGGCGCACCATTACCTGGAAGCGGAGGCAATGGACGAAGCTCTGCCGAAAGCTGAAATCGCCCGCCGGGTGATCTTCGAGCTGGAGGCAAAATACGAGCCGGATTAACGGCTCGTACCGGACGGCCACAGAGTGTTTTACGAAAAATCCGGCTGATGGCAGCCCTTTTTGGAAGGATGAGCCAGTTGCCCGGCAGGAAATGGGCGGATTTGTGTCCAAATTGTGAAAATCCTGCTGACATTTTTTTATAAATATTATATAATAGCATGACATTCTAACGTTTCATATTATTCATACTGGGCTAGTATGAATAGAGAATTTATCGTTGGGGAAGGAAGCTCGAATGGCAAATGTAATTGAAGTACAAGGCCTTTCGAAAAGATTTCAGACAGCGGACCGGGAAGTCCAGGCACTGAAGGATATCAACCTCCAGATCGAAGAGGGGGATATCTATGGGATTATCGGCATGTCCGGAGCAGGGAAGAGCACCCTGGTGCGCTGTCTCAATTTTTTGGAAGTGCCAACAGAAGGGAAAGTGACGGTCCGGGGGAAGCAGCTGGACCAGCTTTCCGAAAAGGAGCTGAGGGAAGAGCGTACCCAGATCGGGATGATCTTCCAAGGCTTTAACCTTTTGATGCAGAAAAACGTATTGGATAACGTCTGCTTCCCCATGGTGATCCATGGGGTGAAAAAGCAGGACGCGGTGGCATGTGCAAAGTCCCTGCTGGAAATGGTAGGGCTGTCCAGTAAAGAGACATCTTACCCGGCGCAGCTGTCCGGCGGGCAGCAGCAGAGGGTGGCGATTGCGAGGGCACTGGCCCTGCAGCCGAAGATCCTGCTCTGCGACGAGGCGACCAGCGCGCTGGACCCGCAGACGACCAATTCCATCCTGCAGCTTTTAAAGAAGATCAACCAGGAGATGGGCATCACCATCATCATTATCACCCACCAGATGTCCGTGGTCCGGGAAATCTGCCACCATGTGGCGATCCTGGAAAACGGGCAGATAGCGGAAAAAGGGCTGGTGGAGGAAATCTTCGTACACCCCAAGTCCAGGGCCGCCAAGATGCTGGTCATCGAGGGCAGGGACCCGGACGAGTGGGAAGCGGAGGCAGAGAAGCAGGAAGTCCACGAGCTGCATGAAAGCAGGCGGCTCCGCATCGTCTTTTCCGCTAATTCCTCCTATGAGCCTGTTATTGCCAATATGGTCCTTGCCACAAAGACGCCGGTGAACATCCTTTTTGCGGATACCAAGGATGTGGGCGGGGTTGCCCGGGGGCAGATGATCCTGGGGCTTCCCTCCGGCGAAGAAGCACAGGCCAGGATTATTACTTACCTGAAAGGGCACGGCCTGGAAGTAGAGGAGGTGGCGGGCAATGTGGACGCCTGAAGTCATTATGATGATTGTAAAGGGGATCGGTGAAACCCTTTACATGACATTGGTGGGTACGGTGATCGGCTATGTGCTGGGCCTTCCTTGGGGCGTGGCACTGGATATTACCGCGGCGGATGGGATCCGCCCGAACCGTGCCGTATACCGGGTACTGGACGTATCGGCAAACATCCTGCGTTCCATCCCGTTCCTGATCCTTTTGATCGCCATCCAGCCTTTTACCAGGCTGTTAGTAGGCAAATCCTATGGTCCTACGGCTACCATCGTGCCGCTGGTGATTTCCGCGGCGCCGATGATCGCGCGAATGGTGGAAAGCTCCTTAAAGGAAGTGGATACAGGCGTCATTGAAGCGGCCCAGTCCATGGGGGCTACGACCATGGATATTATTTTCCATGTCAAGCTTTTGGAATCCCGCGTATCCCTGATTTCCGGGGCTACGATTTCCATGGGCACCATCCTGGGCTACACGGCCATGGCCGGTGTCACCGGTGGCGGCGGGCTGGGCGATATCGCCATCCGTTATGGCTACTACCGTTACCAGGCGGATATCATGATCGTAACGGTCATCCTGCTGGTTGTCCTGGTCCAGATCTTCCAGCTGATCGGCAACGCCATTGCCTCGAAACTGGACAAGAGGAAGAAATAGAAGCCCGTTTTTTGGCAGGGATATCCCTCTTCTGTCAAAGGAAAATGACAGGTGATGTCCTATTCTGTCCAAGCAGGATTTTCCGCGTCCAGGGGAACCGCAGAGATTGGACCGTGGGCATAATCCAGCTGTCTTCATTCTTCGGAATGTGGAGATAGACCACATTATGTGGGAAGTCCGCTGTATTTGGCGGGAGTAACAAAAAAAGCCATGCCATGATGATGCGCGATTTGCGCGCAGGCACGGCTGCCCCATCGTCTTCCAAGGGATAAGGTTAGGAAGAAGATGGAAGGAAAAAAGAGAAAAGGAGAAAAAAGAGGTTATGAAAAAGAAACTGATCGCGGCACTTATGACAGGTGCCCTGGCAGCCAGCATGATCGCGGGCTGCGGAAGCACGGCATCTTCCAGCGCATCCGGAGCAGCATCCGCATCCGGCACAGCATCCGGAGCAGCTCCTGTATCCGCAGACGCATCCGGTTCCGCCAGCGGCAGCGCTGTAACAGCATCCGGTTCTGCCAGCGCAGATGCTGACACCATGGGAGATTACATCTACACAGGCGACCCTGTCACCATCAAGATCGCCGCTTCCCCGACCCCGCACGCTGAGATCCTCGAGCATGTTGCCCCGATCCTGAAAGAAGAAGGCATCACCCTGGATATCCAGGAATTTGAAGATTACGTACAGCCGAACACCGTAGTAGACCAGGGCGAATTTGACGCCAACTACTTCCAGCATGTCGTATATCTGAACGACTTCAACGAAGAGCAGGGTACGGACCTGGCCATCGCCGGAAAGATCCACTATGAACCGTTTGGCATCTATCCGGGAACCAAGGACAGCCTGGATGATGTCGCTGACGGCGACACCATCGCCATTCCGAATGATACTACCAACGAAGCCCGTGCACTGCTCCTTCTGCAGGACAACGGCCTGATCAAGCTTAAGGACGGCGTCGGCATCACCGCTACCGTAAATGACATCGAAGACAACCCGTACAACCTGAAACTGGAAGAGCTGGAAGCAGCACAGGTTTCCCGTGTCATGAACGAAGTGGCTTATGTCGTACTGAACGGCAACTATGCACAGGAAGCCGGGCTGGACGCAGCGAACGACGCCCTTGCATACGAAAAGCAGGATTCCGAAGCAGCACAGGACTATGTCAATGTCATCGCTGTCAAGAGCGGCAACGAAGACAAGCCGGAGATCAAAGCCCTGGTATCCGTGCTGAAAGCACCGGCAACCCAGGAATGGATGAATGAGACATTCAAGGGCTCTGTAGTACCGTACACCGGAGAGTAATCCGATAGGGGAAACACGGGCCAGAGGGTTTGCCGTACCTTACACTGGAGAGTAATCCGGAAGGAAAAGCGCGGGCCAAAGGTCCTGCCGTTCCTTATACCGTAGAGTAATCTTGGAAGGGAATGGCCGAAAAAAAGAGATAGGGAAGCCTTCTGTGGTATAATCTGCCACAGGAGGCTTTTTCTTTTTCGAAAATTTTTTATGTTAAAGCTGGAAACAGGAGGCTGCTTATGGTGGGGAAAAGCGTTGTAGTATGGATTTTATGCGCACTCTGTGTCGCGCTGGTAGTATGGGTCATTTATGCAAACCACAAAGATTGAGAATGACCCTCCGGATGGAGGAAGAAAATGGAATATAAGGGCATGGAAAAAGTCCACAGCGGGGCTTTTTTAGATTATTATGACCTTTATTATGAGACAGAGGACGGGCAGCAGAAGACTTACGAGATGGTCAGCCGGAACCACGACTTGAAAACCTATGAGGAGCTGCACAATGAAAAGCCGGACGCGGTGGTGCTGATCCTGCATGATGAAAGCGGGAAAAAGATCCTGCTGAACCGGGAGTTCCGCATGGCCATGGGGCGCTGGGTTTACAATTTCCCGGCAGGGCTCATTGAAAAAGGGGAGAGCGTGGCCCAGGCCGGGAAAAGGGAGCTCCGGGAGGAAACCGGGCTTACCCTGCTTTCGGTGGAAGATACGCTGGGATACAGCTATTCCGCCGTCGGCATCAGCAATGAAAGCTCCGTCGTCCTGGTGGGGACTGCAGGGGGCAGTTTCCGCGAGAGCGATTCCGCCATGGAAGAAATCCATGCCGGCTGGTATACGGCAGAAGAGATCCGGGATCTGATGCGCAAAGAACCTTTTGCTGCCAGGACCCAGGGATACTGCTATTTGTGGGCGAAGCAGGAGAGGTAAACGGAACGGGAAAAAGAAATCTGTTCCAGGCAGGCAAGCTGTCGGGGAAAAGGGACGGCGGTTGATGGAAAGGATACCGAAATGAACTAGTGGCAGGCACTTACAGGCGTGCTGGCGGAAGGAATGTGGCATGGCCTGCAAGAAGGCAGCAGGAGGGGGAAATATGAAAAAAGGGAGGAAAGCATGGGCGCTTTTCTTAGCGGCCCTTTTGGCGATTGCATTATTATCCGGGTGCGGGAGCAGCACAGGAAGCAGTGCGGGTGGTAAAACGGATGCCGGCAAGGAGGAAAACCTGACGGCGCCGGACGAGAAGACAGAGGAAGAAAAAGAAAATGATGATATCCAGGATACCGCTGAAGGGGACGTGGGCATCATCGAGACCGCCAATTTCCCGGACGATTATGAGCAGGAGGCAGACCAGCAGGGACAGGTCACAAAGCTGGACTATACCTATACCACGGCCAGCGGTGACGCCGAGTCCAAGCAGGCCATGGTCTACCTGCCTTATGGGTATTCTGATTCCAACCAGTATGACGTACTTTACCTGATGCATGGGATGGGCGGCACCCAGTATACCTTCCTGGGCAACGGGGATGATGGAGACAGGAGCACTTTTACTAACGTGGTGGACCACATGATCGAAGACAAGGTGATCCAGCCGGTCATTATCGTGGCGCCCACCATTACCCCGGGGTATTCGGACGACGGGCAGATGATCAACTCCCTGTGCGACGAAGTGACGACAACGCTGATGCCATTAGTGGAATCCACTTACCACACCTACGCGGATTCTACGGATAAAGCCGGGCTGGAGGCCTCCCGGGACCACCGCGCTTTTGGCGGCTTTTCCATGGGCGCCTGCATTACCTGGAACATGCTTTGGAAAGAGACCCAGTATTTCCGCTACTATATGCCCTTCAGCATGATCATTGATTACAGCAATGACGGGGATATCGAGGGCACTACGAAAGCCCTTTATGACACGCTGGAAAGCGAAGGGTATACTTCGGATGATTTCGATATTTACGCCGCCTGCGGCACAAAAGACTACACCAACCTGTATGTGCGCCAGCAGATTGAAGAGCTGGAAAAATATGACGATATGTTTGTCTATACTTCCAGCGGCTTTTCCAACGGAAACCTGATGTATGCGGAATGGCCGGGGCATTACCACCGCTATTCGGAAAGCTACCAGTATTTCTACTGCGGGCTGATGCGCTGCTTCCCGGGTGAAGCGGTGGAAGGAGTGCTTTCTTCGGATGCCTCATCCGCGGCAGAAAACGGTTCTGCCGGTTCCGGTGGGGGTGTAAGCACGGGAAGCAACTAAAAACGATGATAACGAATGCAGTAGGATCGCCTGTTATTGGAAAGCCTCCAATAACAGGCGGTATTGCGTTGGGGTGCTGGATAGGGCGCGTTCTGAAGTACCAGGAGCAGGGATACCAGGCAGAGATCGCCCGGGATCATTACCGGAAAGGCCTGGTACATCAATCCGGACAATGCATCGATCCATGGGAAAAACGGGTGGATAACTGCGTGTCCATATCTGGAAAAAGATTGTTTTTTCTATGACACATTGCTAGAATTAGAAAGAAAGAACATAGCACGCAATCAGTTTGGATGGCAGTTCCAGCCATCTCTCCAGATCGAGAAGAAAGGTTTCCCATGGACAAGCAAAAAACATTGGTACGGGACATGTCAGAAGGCCCCGTCATTTCTACGATGCTGTCCTTCGCGTGGCCCATTATGCTGGCCAACGCGCTCCAGGCAGTTTATAACCTGGTGGACATGATCGTCGTAGGGCAGTTCGTCGGTTCCGTCGGGCTTTCCGCCGTCGGCATTGGCGGGCAGATCCAGATGATTTTCCTGACTTTCGGCATGGGCTTTGCAAGTGGCGCACAGGTTGTGATTTCCCAGCAGGTAGGCATAAAGAGCGACCGCATCGATAAATCCATCGGCACGCTTTTAACCATCGAATTTTTGATGGCCATTGTGCTGGGAATGGTTGGAATATTCGGGCATAAGTTCCTGCTGGGGTTTTTAAATACGCCGGATGCCTCCTTTGCCCAGGCTTCCAGCTATACGGTGATCTGCAGCATCGGCATGATCTTCATCTTTGAATACAATGCCCTCTGCGCGATTTTCCGAGGCATGGGGGAAAGCAAGCTGCCCATGGTATTTGTCGGCATTGCATCTATGATCAACGTGATCCTGGACATTATTTTTGTAGGCCCGCTGCACAAAGGGGCCGGCGGTGCCGCTGCCGCAACGGTGATTGCCCAGGGCGCGGCCTGCCTTTTTGCCATGGTTTATTTATACCGGCACCAGGATGCCGCCAACTTCCATTTTTCCAGGAAGGCTTTCCGGATTGACCCGGACCAGGCAAAATCCCTCTGCCGGCTGGGCATCCCGAGCGTTTTCCAGATGCTGATGATCACGGCTTCCCTGGCTTTTGTCAATTCCAGGGTCAACCTTTATAACGTCACAGCCTCTGCCGTGGATTCCGTAGGGAATAAAATGGCTTCCGTGGTCAATATCGTCTGCGGCGCGATCGCGATCGCATCGTCCACCATGGTGGCCCAGAGCTTTGCTGCCGGAAAGATCGACCGGGTGAAAAAGGTTGTGCATTCCAGTTTCTTTATCCAGATGATCTGGTTTGCTGTCATTGCCAGCATTTACCTGTTCCTGCCGAAGCCGCTGTTTAGGCTGTTTACCAGCGATTCGGCGGTTCTGGCAATGGCACCGCTGTACTGCAAGATCCAGGTTTTCTGGCTGCTGGCAGCCTGCACCATGAACGTGCCTTACTGCGTGGTCAAGGGCGTTGGTTTTGCGTCCTTCGATTTGTTTGTCGGGATTATGGACGGCGTAGTAGCCAGGATCGGCCTTGCCGTGCTGCTTGGTTCCCAGATGGGGCTGACCGGGTACTGGCTGGGCAATTCCCTTGCCGGCTTTACCACCACGATCCTGATGGGTATCTATTACCTGACCGGGAAGTGGAAATACCGGAAAGTCATTACGAAGTAAGGGAAATACAACAAACACAAAGGTCAAAGCTGTCCTATCCTGGCGGATGGGGCAGCTTTTTTCGTGCAGTAAGCCATCCATTTATGCCTGTTTTTTCCGGAAAGGGATGAATCGTAATAGACCAACGGGCGTTTTGTGATAGAATTCTACCAATGGCATCTCTAGGAAACAGGCAGACCATGGATTCGGAAACTGCATAGAGTGATCGGAGGATATATGGAAAACAAACATTATTGGGCAAAGGCAAAGTGGACCAAAGTGCTTCTTTGTATCCTGATAGCGGTATTATCTCTCACTTTGGGGGCAAGGATATTAAGCAGCAATACAATAGAAAAGCCGGTGGAAAGCAATCTGGAAACCTCAAGAAATGAAGTGATCGGGCTGACAACGGCTTCTACAGTCGCATCTGTAGCAATCACCGTGATTCCGGGAGATGTGGGGACGCCGATTGCGGACAAGCTGGCGGATTTAAGCGGCTATTTTGTCGCAATCCTGGCTGCGATCTATATTGAAAAATTTCTTTTCGGATTTATGACATTTTTCCTGCCGGTAATCCTGGTGCCGTTTTCCTGTGCCCTGCTGGCATTTTATTTCTTTAAACAAGGAAGCGGGGAAGGACCAGGTCTGGAAGGTTCTGTAATAGAAGCAGTGGATCTGGATGAGAACAGGCTGGAAGGGCCAGGCAGCAGGGACGAAACAGGCCGCCGGTTCGTCGTTGATGATTTCGCCCAGGAAGGGCCAGGCAGCAGCGGTGGATCAGATGAAAAGTATGACATCATACCTTACGAGCAGCCGGAAAAGGCAGGCATCCTGAAGAGGATCGCGGTTAAGACGCTGCTGCTCGGCTTTGCGTTCTACCTCATCGTGCCGGCAAGCGCAGGAGTATGCAGAGCGGTAGAATATTCCTACCACCAGTCGATTTCCGACACGATCGAAGAGGCGGAAAACCAGTCTTCCAGCCTGCAGGAAAGCGCCGGCCAGGCATCCGATGAAGACGGGAATATTATCGAAAAAGCGTTTAACAAGATCACCGGAGGGGTTTCCGGCATCATCGATAAATTTGAGAAGCTGCTCAGTTCCTTTATAGAAGCGGTTGCAGTTTTACTGGTGACTTCCTGTGTCATCCCGATCGCCGTGCTGCTGTTTTTGATCTGGCTGGTCAAGGCGGTCACAGGTATCGTGATCCCGGTCAAGACGCCGGGACACATGGGAAGCAGGGTGCTCCATAAGGGGACAAGG
>CADBRV010000051.1 GCA_902797185.1 uncultured Lachnospiraceae bacterium | reverse complement strand
CCCGGCCGTGCCCGCTGTAAATGCTTGCTCTCCAAATGCCTTGGGAAGGACGCTTTATCTGCCTTCGTCCAAGGCAGTCATCCGCGTTTCTAAAGCCCAGGCCATAAGCCTTTCGGATAACAGAATTTGCAAGATGTCTATTGCATCCGTTCGCTCCCGCTTCTTATAATAATAAGGAAGCAGGCTTTTACTTAGGAAAAGCCTTCGTAAAGAAATGATAAAGACTGGCATGCCCGCGCACAAAGCGCGTATTTGGGAAGCATGGTCCTCCGCAGCACAACATTTCCCAGCCTGGAAGTGAAAAAAATGGCCGCGCCGTGCACCCAGTGCAGACTGCAGCAGCATGACCCTCCAGCAATATACCCGCAAGGAGCTTTTCAGCAGTATGAGTAAAATAGGAATCATTGTAGAAGGCGGCGGCATGAAATGCGCTTACAGCGCAGGCGTGCTGGACCGTTTTTTGGACGACGATATCACTTTTGATTATGCCCTGGGCGTTTCAGCCGGATCCGCCAACCTGGCGTCCTTCCTGGCCGGCCAGCGGGAACGAAACCGCCGTTATTACACCCAGCATTTAAAGGACCCGGACTACTTTGGTATCCGGAGCTTCCTGAAAACAGGGAATACCTTCAACCTGCATTATATCTACAGCACGCTGAGCAATTCCGACGGGAAGGATCCCTTGGACTATGAAACCTTGGCAAAAAATCCCACCGATTTCCGTATTGTAGCTACCGATGCGCAGACCGGCCGTCCCCATTATTTCCACAAAAGCCAGATGAAAAAAGATGATTACCGCATTATCATGGCTTCCTGCGCGCTGCCCGTAGTATGCCGCCCGCAGGTGGTAAACGGCAGGAAATATTTTGACGGAGGCGTTTCCGATTCCATCCCGATCGCGAAAGCTTTCCGGGATGGGTGTGACAAAGTCGTCATCATCCTTTCCAAGCCCAGGGGATTCGTAAAAGAACCGGAAGCACACCGGCTGCTTTATACTTTGGCGCTGCTGCGTTATCCCAAAATTGTAAGGGACCTGGACCGCAGGCATATCATGTACAAGGAATGCCAGGATACCATGTATGCCATGGAAAAACAGGGCAAAGCATTCCTGTTCTGTCCTTCCGCGCCTCCTGAAATGAGCACCTACACGATGGATCCGGAAATAGAAGAACAATTGTACCAGCTGGGCCTTAAGGATTACGAAACATGGAAGGGACAGCTGCAGGCTTTCCTGCAGGACTGACCCGTGGGCCAGCATTTTACACCGTTCCGGACCTTAACTGTTATCTGCCTTGGATCCCATAGCGGCATTTGTCCTTCCTCCTAGCCCAATCAGAAATAAATAAAAAATAAATTGCCACCGGCTTGGCCGGTGGTTTTTTAATGGCGGACCCATCTGCCCCCGCGCGGCAGGGAAAGCTGCTTCTCCACTTAACAGAAAAGGCTCCCGGTTGGTTTACGGGAGCCCTTTCCTTTTGATAGGCTTATTTGCATCCTGGCAGGATGGAGGAATCTGCCTCCCCCTGCCTCTTAGCAGCCGGATTAGAAAATCCTCCTGACTGCCACGATAGGAGCATAGTTTACATTAATATAAGTGATGCCGGCGTTCTTGTTCAACGCGCTGAGCAGCAGGCCGTTGCCGGCGTAAATGCCTACATGGCCACCGTAGCATACGATATCGCCAGGCTGCATGTCAGAAGTGCTGACTGCATAGCCTACAGAAGCATCGGAATAAGAGCTGTGCGGAAGGCTGACGCCAAAGTGCGCGTAAACGCTCATCACGAAACCAGAGCAGTCGCATCCGTTTGTCAGGCTGGTGCCGCCCCATACATACGGGTTGCCCACGAACTGTTCTGCATATGCCAGGACTGCTGTCCCCGTGCTGCTGGAAGTAGCAGGGCTGGAAGAAGACGTGCTACTGGAAGTTGTCCCGGCAGAGCTGCTGGATGTGGAGCCTGTGGAACTGCTGGAGGTCGTACCAGTAGAGCTGCTGGAAGCAGAACCAGTGCTGCTGGATGTCGTACCGCTGGAACTGCTGGATGTTGTGCCAGTGCTGCCGGAGGCAGAGCCAGCGGAAGTGCTGCCGGTGCTGGTGGAAGAACTGCTGCTAGGAGCCGTGCTGGTGCTTGCAGACGGAGTGCTGGCAGAGGTTGTCCCGGTAGAAGATGTCCCGGTACCCTGGCTGGCCGGTGCGGTACTTGTAGCAGAAGTGCTGGCCGGTGCGGGCTGCTGTACAGCAGCTGCTTCTGTCGTGCCTGTCTGGGTGCTGCCTACAGTACCAGCAGAAGCGGTATCGGTAGAAGCGGTTTCAGATGCCGGTGCAGTTTCAGTAGCTGTCGTATCGTTAGAGGCTGTGTCTGCAGATGCTGTATCGGTAGAAGCAGTTTCCGTAGCAGAAGCTGCCTGTGCAGCAGCTGCTTCTGCCTCAGCCTGTGCAGCTGCCTCTTCTGCTTCCCGCTCTGCCTCTTCCTGTGCTTCACGGGCCTGGGCTTCTTCCGCTGTCTCGCCATATGTATAGGTGGTATCGGTGGTCACATAATCGGAAGAAACATATCCGTCCCCGTCCTCTGTGCTGATGCCGTACCATCCATCGCCATTATCTTTGGTTACATCATATGTAGCGCCTTCCGGTACCTGGGTAATGATCTTGGAATCGGTGGTTGCCTGTTCACGGACATTCAGGGTCGTAGTAGCAACCGTGGCGGTCTGGGTGCCGACCTGTTTCAGAAGGTCTTCATCGCCGATGGTCAGGTACATGCCGGCTACATATCCTTCTACGTTGCCGGAGGTTACTTTGTACCATCCATTGCCCGCATATTCCTCAATCTGGGCTACATTTCCGGAATAAAGATAACCGATCACGGAAAAATCGGTGCTGGCGCCGGAACGGACATTCAAAATACCGCCTTCCGGGATATCCACTACTGCAAGGTAGTCATCCTGGTTTTCGGTGCTGTCCTGGGAACCATCTGAAGATGTGTTGCCTGCGGAGCTGCTGTCCTGGCTGTCTGCCGTGTTGTCGGATGAAGCGTCCGCCGTACAGTCGGTAGAAGCAGTGGATGCGGTGCTGTCTGTTGTATCTGCCTGCTGCTGGCTGTCATCCAGGCTGGAAACCAGCTCTGCTGCCGCGCCGGATGCCCCTGCTGTATAGGAAACGCCCTGGGCGGCCTGGGAAGAACCCGTGCTGTCTGAAGCAGCTTCTGCAGAAGCCGTATTGTCGCTGGAAGCATCCCCTGCAGTGCCTGCCTCCTGGGCTGTTTTGCTGCTGCCGTCCGTGCTGTTATCTGATGCAAATGTATTGATAGAGGAAGCGGAAAACGCCGTTGCCGCTGCCATAATATATGCTGCTAATTTCACACTATGTCTGTGCATTCTTTGTTCACCTTTCTCATTTATTTCAAATTATTACAAACTTGTTACAATGATAGTAACATATTGCTTCTCGCTTGTCAACTTATGTTACCACACAACCTGTGAAATGTTTGTGAAGATTCCATGAAAAAGCCCGAAAATCCGTAGATTTCCGGGCTTTTAGAGCTTTGCCTTATTTATGACTTTTTATTACGAAATTAATAACGCTAGGATTCGCTTCGGGATAATGACGTTTATTAACAGGCCTGCGTCATCACCCTGGCAGGTGATGACATATTATCCCATCCTATAGCGTGCAATCACGCCGCCGAGTTTTTTGAATTTCTCCTCCGCGTCGCCTTCCTGGAGCTTCTCTGTCACAAAGCCGAACTCTTCGCCTTCCAGCTCGCCGACAGAATAATAGGAAACCGTGCCGAAGATTTTCTCAATCTTTGCTTCTTTTTCATCCAGGGTGCCTTTGACACGGGCAAAGAAGGAATAGGAATCCTTTAAATAATCCTGGGGTTTTTCCACCTGGGCGTCCCATTTTGGGGAATCGCTGCGATCCGGATGCTTTACGATCTCCAGCACGTCAGATACCACGGCGCTTGCCGTAGGAAGGGACCCTGCCCCGCTGCCATAGAACATGGCATCTCCCAAAGCGTTCCCTGTCACAAAGACGGCGTTAAAGACACCGTCTACGGTGCTCAGCGGATGCTCCGCCGGGAGCAGGAACGGCGCTGCCAGGACGGAAAAGCCTCCTTCACAGCGGCGGCTGAGTGCCAAAAGCTTCATCTTCCTGCCCATAAGGGCGGCATATTTCATATCTTCTGCGGTAACGGAAGAAATCCCTTCAATATGGATATCCTCAAATGCCACATGGTGCCCGCATACCATGGAAGTCAGGATCGCGATCTTCCGTCCGGCGTCATAGCCTTCTACATCATCCGTGGGGTCTGCTTCCGCATATCCCAGCTCCTGTGCTTCTTTGAGCACAGTCTGGAAATCGGAGCCCTCCATCCCCATCTTGGTCAGGATGTAATTGGTTGTGCCATTGATAATGCCGGCGATTTCCTCGATTTCATCCCCGGCCAGGGCGCTTTCGATACAGCGCAGGATCGGGATGCCGCCGCCTACAGAGGCTTCAAAATAGAAATTGACATTTTTCTCTTTGGCGACCTGCATCAGCTCCGGCCCGAATTTGGCAACCAGGGCTTTATTGGAAGTCGCTACATGCTTTCCTGCCTGGAGGGCTGCCTTTACGAACTGATAAGCTGCCCCGGTGCCTCCCATGGTCTCCACCACGGTCTTGACATCCGGGTCATCCAGGATCGTATCCACATCGTGGATAATCCGGTCTCCAAAGGGATCCCGGGGAAAATCCCTCAGGTCCAGGATATATTTGACACGGACCTCTTCTCCCGCGCGGCGGGTAATCAGGTCCTTATTCATATCTAATACTTTAACGACACCGGAACCGATGGTCCCGTATCCCATGACTGCTATTTCCATTTCGTCCTCCGTCTTCTTCCCGGCCTTTATTCATGCGCCAGGATGACCACGCTGTGTACGCCCTCTGTGTTTTCGATCTGTTCCACGATCTGCGAGGGGTCTGCCGTGTCCTCCCCAATCTCCAGTCCCAAAGTCACGGAAGCGATGCCGTTGACCGGGATCCCCTGGTTGATGGTCAGGATATTGGCTTTCTGCCCTGCTGTCTTCTGCAGCAGGATCGATAAGATGCCGGGCTCGTCATCCATCTGCGCCAAAAGCGTGATGACCTTGCCCTTTGAGCTGTCCCGAAACGGAAATATATCTTCCTTATATTTATAGAAGGAACTCCTGCTGATCCCCACCATGTCAGCGGCCTCCTGGACGCTGGATGCCTTCTTGGTCTGGAGGAGGCGCTGCGCCTCTACCACCTTTAAAAGCACCTGGGGGACTGCCCTGCGTTTCAGTACATATAATTCTTCCTGTCCTGCCATAGATTCTCCTGCCATCCCTGCTTGTTTTTACTAAAAATACAAATGTACGCACGGCAAAGATATTTGCAAAAGAAATCCTAACACAGAGCCTATGAAAATGCAACCACTTCTGTCGTAAGGAGGGCTCCGCCCCAGCGGGAGGATTCCTTGCGCTTAACCCTATGCTTTAAAGGCCGGCATTCCATTTCAAATAAGCATTGATGAAAGGATCCAGGTCCCCGTCCAGCACTCCGCTGGCATTGCTGGTTTCATAGCCTGTCCTGGTATCCTTTACCATCGTATACGGCTGGAGCACATAGGAACGGATCTGGCTGCCGAAGGAGTTGTCCATGACTTCCCCGCGGATGCCTTCCTGCTTCTGCCGGTCGGCCTCCATCTGCAGCATCAACAGCTTGGCCTTCAACATCTGCATAGCCTTGTCCTTGTTCTGGTGCTGGGAACGCTCGTTCTGGCACTGTACCACGATGCCGGTGGGAAGGTGGGTGATCCGGATGGCGGATGAGGTCTTGTTGATGTGCTGCCCGCCGGCGCCGCTGGAACGGTAGGTATCGATACGAATATCGTCGTCATTGATTTCCACATCCACATCCTTCTCCAGTACCGGCATAACGTCACAGGAAGAGAAGGAAGTCTGCCTTTTCCCATTGGCGTTAAACGGGGAAATACGCACAAGGCGGTGCACGCCGTGTTCGGATTTCAAAAGGCCGTAGGCATTCTCTCCATTGACCTGGAACGTGACATTTTTAATACCTGCTTCATCGCCTTCCAGGTAATCCAGCTCTTCCACGGAAAAGCCATGGGCATCTGCCCAGCGGGTATACATCCTGTAAAGCATGGAGGTCCAGTCGCAGGCCTCGGTGCCGCCGGCACCTGCATGCAGTGTCAGGATCGCGCTGCATTCATCATATTCATCAGACAGCAGCGTACGGATCCGGATGCTGTCAATTTTCTCGGAAAGTTCCTTGAGGCCGTCCGTAATCTCCGGCACCAGGGAAAGGTCTTCCTCTTCATTGCCCATCTCGATCAGGATGGCCATGTCATCATATTTTGACTCCAGCTCCTTAACCGTTTCCAGGTCGCTTTTAATACTGTTCAGTTCCTGGGTCTTCTCCCGGGCTTTGTCCATGTCGTCCCAAAAATTGGGTTCTTCCATTTCCCGTTCCAGTTCCTCTTTCCGCTTGGTTTTATTTTCCAAATCCAGGGAACTTTTTACTTCTTCCAGGTCCGACTCCAAAGAGTTTAGCTGATAGCTCAGCGGGTCATATTCTACCATGTCCTGCTCCTTTACGATTGCTGGTTTAATATTTCAATGGCCTTTTGGATCTGGTTGTCCGTATCTACGGAATATTCCGCGTCACTGCCGGCCGTATTTTCATATTGCAGTTCCACATCCGGCTCAATGCCTACACCGTTGTAGTTGTCCCCGTTGGGAGAGTAGAACTTGCCCACGGTGATCTTTACCGCGGAACCGTCTGTCAGGGGGATTACCTGCTGGTAAACGCCTTTGCCGTAAGTCTTGGTGCCCACCAGCGTGCCATAGCCAAAATCCTTGATCGCCGCGGCGAAGATTTCCGACGCGCTGGCAGAGTTTTCATTGACCAGTACCACGATAGGCATGTCGATCTGGTTTTCGTCATCGGAAGTATAGGTCGTGGTGGTGCCGTCATAACTGTCCATGGTCAAAGTGGTGCCTGCCGGCAGGATGTCATCCAGAAGGTCCGCGCAGCCCTGTACCGAGCCGCCGCCGTTGTCACGCAGGTCGATGATCATCTTCTGCATGCCCTCTTCGGAAAGCTTCTGGTATTCGTCCATGAACTGGTCCGCGGTGGTACCGGAAAATTCCACCAGGCGGATGTAGCCCACGTCGCCGCTTACCATCTGCCCTACCACGCTGGGGATCTCGATCTTTGCCCTGGTGATGGTCATATCCACAAACTGGTCGCCGCGGTATACCGTTACATTGACATCCGTGCCCGCTTCGCCGCGGAGGTGGGAAGTGACAGTCTGCAGGTCCATGGAGCTGGTGACTTTCATGTCATCCACTTTGGTAATCAAATCCCCGCTCTTCATGCCGGCATCTTCTGCCGGGGAGCCCGGATAGACGTAAGAAACGATGGGGTATCCGGTGGAAGAATCCTGGGATACGGCGATGCCGATGCCGGAAAATTCCCCGCTGCTGGAATCGGAGATCTTTTCATACTCGTCCTTTGTATAATAGGTCGTATACGGGTCGCCGGTGCCTTCCATAAGCCCCTTGTACAAGCCGTCCTGCAGGTCCGTGGCATCCATACCCTTGTAATAATACTTATCCAGAAGCTGCAGCAGCACCGCGGTCTTGGTCAGGTTGTCCTTCGTCACCACGTCGCTGATGGTAAGGGCATTCCCGCTGGCGTCACCGCTGGCATTGCCACTGGAAGTGGTTGTTGTCTGGGTGGTGCCGACACCATTTTCTGCCGCCTGCCTCTGCTTTAGGCAGTAAGGCACCAGGAAAAATGCTACAAATACGGCAGCGGCCGCAATAATGGCGGTGATGAGGGTACCCTTGCGCATGCCCCTGCGGTACTGGCGCTTTAATTCATCCTGTCCTGTCAGGACCGGTTCTTTTTCCTTCTTTCCTGACATCCAGTCTGAAATGGCAATGCCTTCCGCGTCCTGGCCCGGGCCAGCTGTTTCTGCCCCTGGCTGGGCTGCTTTTGCCTCTGTACCCTTTCCTCCCGGAGTGGCAGTGCCTTCCTCCGCGCCTTTTCCTTCCGGAACGGAAGCCCCTGCTTCCTTTCCAGCTTTTGCGCTTCCTGTTTCTTTGTCCGAAGAAGAGACCGGTGTCTCCATACCGGTCTCTTCTAAATCCTTCTTATTATTTTGTTCCATATACGTCCCTTTTCCTCACATCAGTTGTGAGGTGATGAAGCAGGTCGTGCCAGTACGCTTTCGTCCTGCGCATTCCACAGGCGCGGCTCTCCTACTGTTTCAGAATCAAACGTTCATGTGCCTGTGGATCGTGATCTGGCTGCCGATAAAGCCGATACCCGCACCCAGTATCAAAGAAACCGGGACCAGGTAAACAAAGACATGCCCTGCCGGTACGAAATTGATCACATCCGACAAAAATACGAAATGCCCCAGGATATATGTCACAATCTTATTATATAAGAAATACAGGATGACCAGCGGGATAATGGAGCCGGTCATTCCGATGACAATGCCTTCTACAATAAACGGCGCGTTGATGAAGTGGTTGGATGCGCCAATCAGCTTCATGATGGCGATCTCGTCAGACCGGACCGCAATACCGATACGGACCGTGTTGCTGATCAGGAATACCGCTACGCCCAGCAGGATGGCCATAATCGCGATGGCAACATAGGCGGCCAGGCGGTTGAAGTCACTCAGGATATTGGCCGCCAGCACGGACTGGTTGACCTGCCTTACCCCGTCCAGGGATTCGATATAGCTTGCCAGCTCGGACTGCTGGGAAATATCATCCATGTAGACTTCGTAGTTGGCGGAATTGGCAAGGGGGTTGTCATCTCCCAGGCCCTGGGCTGCTTCTTCCGAACCGTTCATGTATTCGTCCACATACTGCTGGAGGGCTTCCTCCGCAGATACGTATTTGATTTTTGTCACTTCCGGCCTTGCCTGGATCTCCTGACCGATCTTGTCAATCTGGTCCTGGCTGATGCCTTCGTCAAAAAAGACCGTGATCGTGACGCCGGATTCTGCTTCCTTCACCATCTGCCGCACGTTGATGACCATGGAAAAGATAAGGCCAAACAGGAAAATGCAGGCAGCCATGGTCGCGATGGATGCGATGGAGAACATCTTGTTCCTCCAGATGTTCTTCAGACCCTGTTTTAAACTGTAAAACATAAATCTTTATACCTCTGCAGGCTCGTCATCGACGATGGCGCCCTGTTTCAATCTGACAACACGTTTTTTCATGGCGGAAACGATTTCCAGGTTATGGGTTACCACCAGGACCGTCGTGCCGGTACGGTTGATTTTTTCCAGAAGGCGCATGATTTCCCATGCGTTGTCCATGTCCAGGTTGCCGGTCGGCTCGTCCGCAAGGATCAGCTTCGGGCGGTTGATCAGCGCCCTGGCAATGGCCACCCTCTGCTGCTCGCCGCCGGAAAGCTCGTCCGGCATGGAGCGGTATTTTTCTGCCAGCCCCACCATGGAAAGCATCTTCGGCACGGTGCTGCGGATCTTCCTGGTGCTGGCACCCGTAGCGCGTTCCGCGAATGCCAGGTTGTCATATACGGTCCTGTCCTTCAAAAGGCGGAAGTCCTGGAAGACAAACCCGATATTCCTGCGGTATCTGGGGATCTGGCGCTTTTTAATCTTCGATAAGTCATGGCCGCCCACGACGATCTTCCCCTCAGTGGGCTCCAGTTCCTTGAGCAGGAGCTTGATCAGGGTGGATTTGCCGGAGCCGCTGGGGCCTACAATAAAGACAAATTCCCCATCGTCCACGTCCAGGCTGACCTGGTATAAAGCCGGCGCCCCCGCTGAATAGGCTTTTGAAACGTTCTCCAGTTGAATCACTTTTTATTCCTCATTTTCCATATATTTCATGTATTTTACGACCATCAGCGCGATCTTGAAGGTGATGGCGTCGTCGAATTTACGAAGGTCCAGCCCGGTGCTCTTCTGCAGCTTGTCCAGCCTGTACACCAGGGTGTTGCGGTGGATGAAAATCTGGCGTGAGGTCTCGGAAACATTCAGGTTGTTCTCAAAGAATTTGTTGATGGTCATCAAGGTCTCGTCATCGAAATTCTCCGGCGATACGCCATGGAAGACTTCCTTGATGAACATTTTGCACAGTGGTACCGGCAGCTGGTAAATCAGGCGGCCGATGCCCAGCTTACTGTAGGCGATGACGTTCTTCTCTTCGTAGAAGATCTTTCCAACGTCCAGTGCCATACGGGCTTCCTTGTAAGATTTGGAAACTTCCCGGAGCTCTTTGATGACCGTGCCAAAGGCGATGCGGATCGGAGGATGGTTTTCCGTCATAAGCTCGGTGTAAAGGCGTTTTGCGAATGCCTCCAGCTCGTCGTGGGATTCTTCCTCTTCCAGTTCCTTTACCACTACGACGCTGTTTTCATCCACAGCGGTAATAAAGTCCCTGGAACTGGTGCCCAGGAAACTCCTGAGCCTGTCCACGTCTGCCACTTCCTTTTCCCGCACGGTTTCCACCAGGTATACGACCCTGCGGGCCTGCCCGTCGATATGGAGCTTTTTCGCGCGGTTATAAATATCCACCAGGAGCAGGTTGTCCAGCAGCAGGTTCTTGATGAAGTTATCCCGGTCAAAACGCTCCTGATAGGCTACCAGGAGGTTCTGCAGCTGGAAAACCACGGTCCTGCCAATCATGAACGTATCGTCGGAAACGCCGCTGACCAGGAGGATGTACTCCAGATGCTGGTCATCAAATACCTTGAAGTACTGGTATCCGGAAACCACCTGGCTTTCTGCCTGGGACTGGGCAAAGGATACTGCCGCGCCCAGCGCGTCCTCACTGGCCGGAAAAGTAGATGCCAGCTGGTCACCCTCTGTATCTGTAATGCAGAAGTCCATCTTTGTGATGTCCTTCATCCCATCAATCGTATTCTGCAAAATTTGGTTTGAAATCATAATGCCTTCCCCCTCCTGGGAGTCATGATGCCTGCCGGTCTTCAGCGGTGCTTCTCTTCATAACGCTTGATCCTTGACCGCAGCGCCCTGCGCTGGAAATAATGATGCAGCGCGGAAGCGAGCCTGCCCGAGTCCTGCGTTTTTTGTATATCCGGCAGCAGCCCATACCAGATCCTGGCACTGACCTGCTGCTTATGCTCTTTCAAAAATTCTTCCTGCAATGGGGATGGGAGGATCGAAAGTACTACGTCCGGCGTGACCGTGTTGACCGTATTGACAGCCGTCTCGTTTTCTTCCCGCTGTCCGGATGCCGTGACCTCTCCAACAATCCTCAAATTGGCGTAATGGGACAAAAGGAATTCACGAAAAATCTGGTTATCCTCTTTGGCAGCGCCAATGAGGCAGACCGTCTTGTCCAGATGGTAAACCAGTTTCATAAATTCCTCGTAAAAATGCTTTGAGGAAATTTCCTTTGTCCTGGTAAAAGAGGGTGACCCTGCTGCTTCCAGAATCATCGCGTCGCATATAACCGTATAATCTGCTTCCTGGAGCTGCTGCCGAACTGTCTCATCCTGTTCCGCCAAGGCCAGCATGTCCACATCCACTGAAAGCACTGTTGACACTGCCGTATCCGATAAAAATTTCTCTATTATAGTAAGTGCTTCCGAATAGGAACTGTTGTCCAGCTCCATGCCAAGCACGGAGATTTTTTTCCTCATGCCAACTCCAGATATGCAGCCAGTTTCGCAATTTATCTAAAATAGTATAGCAGATACATTTTTTCATTTCAACTTGCACAAAGGCTTCCGGAAAGATGATCTGAAAAATTTCTAGTTTCTATCGCAAGGAGGGGCCCGCTTCAGCGGGAGGATCCTTACGATGCACTAGCCGCATCGTCTTATGTCATCGCCTGCAAGGCGATGACGTAGGCCGCGCCTCCGCACGAAGTGCGGTTTATAATGGCGTGGCTCTCCTCTTTCTTATGTCACCGCCTGCAAGGCGATGACGTAGGCCGCGCCTCCGCACGAAGTGCGGTTTATAATGGCGTGGCTCTCCTCTTTCCTATATCACCGCCCGGCAAGGCGCTGACGCAGGCCGCGCCCTCACGCGAAGCGTGATCTTTCATGGCGTGGCTCTCCTCATGGACGATTTGGAATGCGGCGTCTGTCCTTTTTTTACACGTCCTTTACAGAAAAAAGAAAAGTCAATGCATTTCCGCGGTTTTCCTTTTCCTGCTTCTGATTTTGTGAAGCTTCGACAAAACAGATGTTCTGAAATCCTCCTATGTCAACCGGTTTCTTTTTCCACATTTTTGCACTTTTTGTTGATAAGTACGTGTATAAGTCCATTTTCCGCCTATTGCGGTGTGGATAATTTTGTTCTTAACTTTTTGAAATTTCCTCTGTACTTTTTCTATCTTGTGCATCCTGACCATTTTCTCTTTCTCTTTTCTGCCAGGCCGGAATTTTATTTTTTCCGAATTATGCGGAAAAAGTCTCTGCTTTCACTTTTCTTTTGCAGGCTCTGCCCTGCCCGGAAGGATGCCCAGGGCCTTCTCCGCTGTGTGAGGCTCTTCCTGCCCCAGCACTGGTGCAGCCACCTGCCCCAGCAGCAGGAAATGGCTCTGGCTCAGACCCGGCCAGGCAGCCACGTGCATCCGGAAAGGGCTGCCTTCCCTTCGTCGAGAT